>JAJRWJ010000040.1 GCA_024276805.1 Gammaproteobacteria bacterium | reverse complement strand
TTCCCTGTATTCGGGGATGCTCTCGAACTGTTTCAACAGCTCCCGGGAGTAGACTTCATTATACGCCAGCGTTGCAGTCTGTGGTCCGGTCGCCATGAAAAACAGAATGCTTTGGTCCTCTGTCGGCGCCAGTTCTTTCTGGGACATGGTAAACATAAAATAGATACCGATCATGACCAGCAAGGCAAACCCGACAACCAACCAGGGATATACCAGAACCCGATGCAACTGGCGCTGGTATTTTTTCGCCAGTCCGTTAAAGGCCCGTTCGACCGCCCGTTCAAATTGACCGCCAGTTCCCTTGGTTTTCAGCACCTTGGAGCTGAGCATGGGAGAAAGCGTCAGGGCGACGATGCTGGAGACGATGACGGCGCCCACCAGTGAAAAAGCGAACTCGGTAAATAACGTTCCAACCAGGCCACCCATGAAACCAATCGGTATGTACACGGCAAACAACGCGACGGTGGTCGCGATGATTGGCAGCACCAGCTCTCGCGCAGCATCGATAGCAGCCTGAAACCGGGAAGAACCCAATTCGATATGTCGATGTACATTCTCGACGATGATAATTGCATCATCGACCACCAGTCCGATGCCCAGCACCATCGCCAACATGGTCAGCAGATTGATGGAAAACCCCAGCAGCAACATCAGGAAGGTACCGCCGATCAGTGACAACGGCACTGCCACCGAAGGCACCAGCGCCGCCCGCAACGAACCCAGTGACAAATAAATAATCAAAATCACGATCATGACCGCTTCAACCAGGGTCCGCAAAACCTCGTCTATGGAATCCTGAATAAACTGACTGGCATCATAGGGCAACAATATATGCAGCCCTTCCGGCAAGTTTTTTTGCAATTCCTGCAATTTCCCATGTACTCGCTGCGCCACCATCAATGGATTCGCTCCCGGGGACTGTTTTATGCCCATGAATATGGCGACCTTGCCTTTATACCAGTTGAGCGCATCATAATCTTCACTGCCCAGCTTTATGTCGGCGATATCGCCTAAACGAATCAGTCCCTCATTGCGCTTGCCGACCACCAGCTCCCGGAATCCCTGCGTGTCGTTCAAGTCTGTTGTTGCACGCAGGTCAATCCTGACAAATCGACCCTTGGTCTGACCGGCAGCGGAAAGGTAATTATTGTCACGCAACGCCTGCTCTACATCGTCCGCCGTTATTGCCAGCGCAGCCATCCGCTGTGGATCCAGCCAGATACGCATGGCAAAGGTTTTGTTACCCAGCAATTGCGCCTTGCCGACACCGGATAATGCCTGCATTTCAGGCTGTACCACCCGCAGCATGTAATCACTGATTTGTGAAGGGGTCATGGCATCGCTGTATAACGCCAAGTACATCAGCGCGGTCCTGTCGCCGGTCTGTGAATCAATGACCGGGTCTTCTGCGGCGGATGGCAACACATTGCGCTGACTCGCCACCTTGGCCTGAATTTCCGCGACCGCGGCATCGGGACTGTAATTGAGGCGCATATGCGCTTCGATCGTTGAACTGCCCTGACGGCTGCTGGAAGACAAATAATCGATACCATCGGCCTCGGCAATTGCCTGCTGCAACGGCGTGGTGATAAAACCCTTGATCAATTCACTGTCTGCCCCTGGATAGGCAGTGGTCACCGTGATGACGGTATCTTCAGTCTTTGGATATTGACGCAGTTCCAACGCCGTTATCGAACGCAATCCCAGCGCCAGAATCAGCAGGCTGATAACACTGGCTAAAACCGGGCGTTGTATGAAAATGTCGGTAAATTTCACTGCAGCGTTTTCCCATCCCGCTCACCGGGAGCCGGCATTGCAGCGATCGTGACCGGCATGCCGTTGCGCAATTTAATCTGTCCGGCGCCGACCACCCGTTCGCCACGGTGTAATCCCTTGACGATCTCGACCCTCCCTGCCCGCTTTATACCGGTCTCCACCTGGCGGCTATGCACTGTAAGTCCCTGCACACCGGATTGTATGACAAAGACAAAATCGCCATAAGGGTTGTAGGATATGGCGCTGTCTGGCAAAGTCAGGAGCTGTCGGGTCCGGTTGGACAACAGCTGTATTTCGGCAAACATACCGGGATACAGAAGACGCCTGGCATTGGCGAGTGTGGCGCGGATTTTTACGGATCGGGTATTTTCATCGATGAGTGGACTGATGGCGCTCACTTGCCCCTTAAATACCTGATCTGGATAAGCCTGGATATGCACGCTGACGTTTTTGCTGGTATCCAGCCTGCTCAGATGCCGTTCGGGAATCTCAAAATCGACAAAAATCGGCTGCAGCTGCTGCAGCATCACGATGTCTGAACCAGCGGTCAAATACTGTCCCAAATCTACCTGGCGGATTCCCAGTCTTCCGGAAAACGGAGCACGAATCTTTTTTTTCTCGATGCTGATCATTTTTGTCCGAACTGCCGCCTTAGCCTCGTCAAGCAATGCCTGATTCTGGTCAAAAGCGGATTTCGAAACGAATTTTCCATCAATCAGTTTTCTACTGCGCTCGAAGCGTATTTCCGCCAGTCGCTGTTCCGCCAGCAAACCCTGCAATTCAGCCTGTTCGATACTGTAATCCAGCTCGAGCAACAGCTGTCCCTGCTTGACATTCTGGCCTGAATGAAAATAAATACTCTTGACCATCCCCGCGACTTCATTAGTCACTGCAACACCCGATACGGCCACCAGACTTCCCACGGCCGTCAAGGAGGATCGCCAGGCGACCTGTTTTACCTCGGTTTCCGCCACGACAGCCGGTGGCGGTCTATGGGGTTGATGCATCGTCTGCTGCATCTGGTAAACTTTCAGAGCAAAAAGCCCGCCAAAAACCAGTACAGACAATAGCGAAAAAATAATGAGTCGTTTAATCATTCGGTAAAGGTCAAATGCACCCAGCACAACAAACCACACATGCGGATTGCAGCGCGTTGCCTCAGAAATAGGCGCGAAGCAAACCTGGCAACTGCCAATTTGGAGGCGGGACATCAGTCCCGCACCCGCAAGAGCGGTGCCAAAGCTTAACTAGTTAGAGTCTATAAACACCCATCCATGGGGTGTTTATAGAAATAAAACAACAAATGCGATTTGCTGTTTTATTCATAATCAATGGCTTGTGGCCATTGATTATGCCGGCACTTCCCTGTGCCGGATTAGTTCCCGTCATTTATAGACGGGAACTAACTAGCACCAAGACAAGCTGCCGACAGGGGATACTCTCCACACCTGCCATCATCACCCTGGCAGGCAGTTCCAGCAGAAGGCAAAAAAAATTTCCGGCATGGAGTGTCAAACAGTTTTTGCTGTTATCAGAAAGTCAATAGCTACAGCTATTGTACTCCCACTGCCATTCAAAAAACCTTCTTGACCTGCCCGGTGGGCTTGTCGGATTATGTGTGGCCATTGATACTGCCGGCACATCCTTGTGCCAAATCAGTTCCCGTCATTTATACTCTCCGCACATGTGGAGAGTATATAGATGGGAACTAAACTATGTTATATGCCCTGTTTTAGCTGTGTCATATCCCGCAATACAAACCGGGGCATCCTGGATTGAAATATATTAGCACCGATTATTCAATAACTTGTATTTGTGGTGTAATTATTGCGTCAATTTTATATTCATTCCCTTCATCGGATAAGAACATGACACATAAATATAATAAAAAGCTGCACCGAAGCCTGGGTCCGGCCGCACTGTTGATCAGCCTGGCATTGTTGCCAACATCCGGCTGGTCGCATGGCTGGGCAGGGAAACGCTTTTTCCCTTCCACGCTGCTGACCGAAGACCCTTTCGTCAACGATGAATTTTCTTTTATCGTCGGACATATCAAAGGTCCCGATGAAGATGGCGTTTTGAACCGCACGACCAACATGGAAAGTGAATATACCAAAACCATTTTTCCCAATTTTGGCATCAGTCTGGGAGGCAACGTGAATTTCATCGATCCGGTCAATGGCGATGCGGATCATTCCGGATTCAGCAACATGGAAGTTGGCGCAAAATATCAATTCTTTACCAGTGCACGCTATGAGTCATTGGCATCCATCGGCCTTGCTGCGAGTATTGGCGGAACCGGTAATCCCAATGTTCCTGAAGGCGATGCCTTTTCCACGCTGGCGCCCGGAATATTTTTTGGTCAGGGTTTTGGATTCCTGCCGAAAAACATGAAATTCCTCCGGCCTTTCGCCTTTACCGGCCTGGTTCAGGCCAATGTCCCGACCACCAGAGAAAGTTTCATCGATGGTGAATTCAGCCGTAACCCAAATACTTTGACCTGGGGCGGTGCGATCGAATATTCTATCCCTTACTTACAGGCCTTCGTCAAGGATGTGGGGATACCCGCGCCTTTCAATCGCATGATTCCCGTGGTTGAAGCTTTGGCAACCAAGTGTATCGACAGAGCCTGTTCCGGAACGACGGGCACCATCAACCCAGGAGTCATGTGGGTCGGCTCGTATTTTCAATTGGGACTTGAAGCCACCATACCTTTCAATGACGCAACGGGCAAGCATGTCGGCGTGATGGCGCAATTCCATATCTTGATCGACGATGTCGCTCCAAAATCCCTGGGCCGGCCTTTATTTGGAAACTGATTCATGAAAACAGCAACGCCTTTATGCAAAATAGCATTTTTTCTACTGCTGCAACTGTGGCTCGCTGCCGTCCAGGCCCATGCTTTCATCGATCACTCCCAGTCCAAAACCGGCGCAGAACTCGATGTCCCGCCAAAAGCCATCGTCCTGACTTTCGACAAAAGCATCGAAGCGGCATTCAGCAGCATCAAGATTGTCCGGGAGGAATCCCAGAAAGTCATTGCAACGGGAGCCGCCCAGGGTGTGGAAGGTGAATCCGACAAGCTGGTTCTGCCGCTGTCGGAACTGTCACCGGGAGAATACCATGTCTATTGGGAAATTCTGGCGCGCGACGGCCATCGCACCATGGGGGACTATACCTTTGTGGTCAGATAACGACGCCACGCCATGACCAATTGGCTGCATGTGCTGCCGGCGTTTCTGCAATATTCCGGACTGGTTGTTCTGACCGGCGCACTGACCACGCGCAGCCTGACAATCGCCACATGCGCAGAAACATCCCCGGCGCTTGCCGGCACTGTCCGGCGAAGACTCGATATTGTCCTTGCAACAGCATTGATCACATTGACTTTCAGCGCTCCCGCCATGTTTCTGGTACGCGCCGTGATGATGAGCGGTCGCCCCATCGCCGAAATAACGCCGGTCCTGCCAACCTTGCTGTTCCACAGTCATTATGGTGTCGTCTGGTCAATCCGCTGCCTGCTGTTGATCGCTTTATGGACGCTCGCCCTGCCTTTGACCATCTCCAACCGGCAATGGCTGACCAAGCTGATGTTACTGCTTGGTGGTTTAGTCGCCTGGACCCTGAGCGCGGTTGGCCATGCGGCCGGATGGGCCGATTTCAGCTGGCAGCAACTGACCGACTGGCTGCATATCGTCAGCGCCTCACTGTGGGCCGGTGGCATGCTCAGCACGCTGTATATCATCTGGCCGCTGCTGCACAGCGAAAGCAGCCAGAATTTTATCGATCATGCCACCGCGCGTCTGTCCCGACTCTCTGAAAAAGTCTTTCTCATTGTCATCGCAACCGGCCTGGTCAACCTTTATTTACAGATCCACCAACCCAGCGATCTGTTGTACACCAGCTACGGGAGAATTTTGTCCCTGAAAATGCTGCTGGTCTTGCTGATGCTGTATTTCGCCTTCATCAATCGCTATCTTTATCTGCAACAGGCACAGCAGGAAGCCGCGCGAAAAAACAATTGGGCAAGAATCGCCGGTCTGCTGGCTTTTTTCCTTCCCGCCTTACAACAACCGACACGATATATGGCAAACCGGCGTTTTTTCCAGATACTGCTCCTGGAAACCCTGTGCATGCTTGTCGTACTGATCTGTACATCGGTTCTTCGACACGGGCCGCCACCTCCGCATATGATGCTGTGAGGCATTTTCCGCACATCGGATTACAGCAAAGAAG
>JAJRWJ010000416.1 GCA_024276805.1 Gammaproteobacteria bacterium | reverse complement strand
ATTCCCCGGTTGCGCGCCGCACTGACGCCGCTGTTTTGCTGATAAATATATCTGACATCAGGGAATTCGCTGCGCAACATCTGTTCCGTGGCGTCCTCGGAACCATCGTCGATGACGATCACCTCATCGGGCATCAAGGTCTGTAGAGTGACGGACTGCAGGGCCCTGTACAGGAGTTGCCGGCGGTTGTAGGTGGGAATGATAACGGAGATGCTCATGGGCCTGGTACTGCGGATTTACCAATTAAATGTTGTCTTTTGATGACAATTGACATAAATTATCGCTCATCAGGGAAAAATATGTAAGAACCATAATTATGACCACAGCCACAGAAACCAAGCCGGAAAGAAGGCAGCAGGCCAGTGCATTGATCGATGAACTGGTGAATGAAAGACGCCAGGTCTGGGCGCTGTATTTCCGTATCGCAGAATTGAAACCTTTTTCCGATATTTAACAGGTTGAACAGGCGGTCAAGGATTTTTCACAATTGTTGATCGATTATCTCTCGCTCGGGCATTTTGGCATTTATCGACGTATTCTGGAAGGCCGGGAGCGGCGCAAGGCAATACTGGAAGCCGCCGAGGAAATATATCCGGATTTTTCCAGCACCACCCAGGATGCGGTTTCCTTCAATGACAAGTATGAGCATCCGGATAGCGATCTCTATGCGCGGGAACTGGAAAAGGATCTGTCCCTGTTGGGCGAGAGACTGGCAAAAAGATTCGAAATGGAAGATCGTCTATGCAGTCTGATCCTGCGTTGAAGGCAAGAGCAGGCAGCTGGCAGTGGTTGCGCGGTATTGAGCATTGATATTCCTGTATTTCACCCTCACCCCAGCCTGCTCCTTGTTGTACAAACAGGCGCCACGCTGATATAGCCGCACTCACTCCGACTCCTTCAATGGCGCCCGGCGACTGTCTGCTCTGAAAGCGCGCCTCCGAACTGTTTCGCGCCGATCGCTCAATCTGGAACAACACTTATGTCCGAAAGCAAACCAAAACAACTCGTTCTGGTCGATGGCTCTTCCTTCCTGTTCCGGGCCTACCATGCCATCCCTCCCCTGACCAGCCCCGGAGGAGAGCCCACCAATGCCATTTACGGCGTCGCCAATATGCTGCGCAAGTTAATGGCCGACTATCCAACGGATTATTTCACGGTGGTTTTCGATGCGCCGGGAAAAAACTTTCGCCACGAACTCTATGAACAATACAAGGCCCATCGTCCGCCAATGCCGGATGATTTGCGGGTACAGATCGAACCCTTGCATCAACTGGTCCGCGCCATGGGCTTGCCGCTGATCGTGGAGCCAGGCGTGGAGGCCGACGATGTTATCGGCGCCCTGGCGAAAAAGGCCGAACAGGAGGGCTTTGAAGTGATCATCGCGACCGGTGACAAGGACATGGCGCAGCTGGTGAATGCCCATGTGCAGCTGGAAAACACCATGTCCAACACCCGCCTGGACTGTCAGGGGGTGCTGGAAAAGTTTGGTGTGCCGCCTGAGTAGATCATCGACTATCTGGCGTTGATGGGGGATTCGGTCGACAATATTCCCGGCGTACCCAAGGTTGGCCCGAAAACGGCGGCAAAATGGCTGCAACAATACGGCTCCCTGGACAACATCATCGCCCGGGCCGATGAAGTGAAGGGAAAAATCGGTGAAAACCTGCGCGCCTGCCTGGATCAGCTGCCGCTGTCCAGAAAATTGACCACCATCAGCTGCGATATTCCGCTGGATATCAGTTTGGCGGATTTAAAGAAACGGCCAATGGACAACAGCGCCATGCGGGAACTCTTGCAGGAATTGGGTTTTTCCGCCTGGCTGAACATGCTGGACAACGAAGACAGTAGTGCAGGGGAGACTCGACAGCAGCCAGAGCAGCTGCCACGCAATTATGAAATGCTGCTCGAGCAGGAGCGCTTCGACGTGTGGCGGGAGCGTTTACAGCAGGCTGAACTGTTTGCCTTCGATACCGAAACCACCAGCCTGGATTACAGTCAGGCGGAAATTGTTGGCATCTCCTTCGCTGTCGAAGCCGGCAGCGCCGCCTATGTGCCGCTGGCGCATGACTATCCCGATGTCCCGGAACAGCTGAACCGGGACGATATTCTGAGGCAATTGCGCCCGTTGCTGGAGGATCCCGGCAAGGCCAAGCTGGGGCAGAATCTGAAATACGACGCCAATGTTCTGGCCAACTACGACATCGAGTTGCGCGGCATCGCCCATGACACGATGCTGGAATCCTATGTCTATAACAGCGTGGCGACCAAGCACAATATGGACGACATGGCTAAAAAATATCTGCATCTGGAAACCATTCATTATGAAGACGTCGCCGGCAAGGGGGCAAAGCAGATTTCCTTTCGTGAGGTGCCCCTGGAGCAGGCCGCGCCCTATGCCGCCGAGGATGCCGATATCACCCTGCGGCTGCATCAGGTGTTGTGGCCAAAACTGCAGGAGAACGAACGCCTGCGGCAGCTTTATCTGGATTTTGAGGTGCCGCTGGTGCCGGTACTTTCCCGGGTCGAACGCAATGGCGTCTTGCTGGATGTCGGGATGCTGGCGCAGCAGAGCAGGGAACTGGCCAGGCAGATCAAAGACATCGAGCAGCATGCCCATGAGATCGCGGGACAATCCTTCAATCTCGGTTCGCCAAAGCAGATTCAGGCGATTCTCTATGATCAGTTGTCCCTGCCGGTGCTGAAGAAAACGCCCGGAGGGCAGCCATCCACCGCGGAATCGGTGCTGCAGGAGCTGGCCTTGGACTACCCTCTGCCAAAACTGATCCTCGAATATCGCGGCATGAGCAAGCTCAAATCCACCTATACCGACAAACTGCCCCGGCAGGTCAACAAAAAAACCGGCCGGGTGCATACTTCCTATCATCAGGCGGTCACCGCGACGGGGCGGCTGTCCTCGTCCGATCCGAACCTGCAGAATATTCCGGTGCGCACCGAGGAGGGGCGCAGGATAAGGAAGGCGTTCGTTGCGCCGCCAGGCTGCCGCCTGCTGGCCGCCGATTATTCTCAGATCGAACTGCGCATCATGGCGCATCTGTCGGATGATCAGGGCCTTCTGAAGGCGTTTTCTGAAGGCCGGGATATTCACAGCGCGACCGCCGCCGAAGTTTTTCAGGTCGCAGAGGAACAGGTGACGCAGGATCTGCGGCGCTCCGCCAAGGCGATCAATTTTGGCTTGATCTACGGCATGTCCGCGTTCGGTCTGGCGCGGCAACTGGGCCTGACCCGCAGTCAGGCGCAGTCCTATATCGATTTGTATTTCGCTCGCTATCCTGGAGTGAAGAATTATATGGACAATATTCGGGAAACGGCCAGGCAGCAGGGTTATGTGGAAACCCTGTTTGGCCGTCGCCTGTATTTGCCGGAAATCAAATCCCGCAATGCCGCGCGCCGCCAGTACGCCGAGCGCACCGCGATCAATGCACCGATGCAGGGGACTGCGGCCGATATCATCAAACGGGCGATGATAGCGGCAGATGCCTGGCTGCAAAAAGACCAGCCGGATGGCAAAATGATCATGCAGGTCCACGATGAACTGGTCTTTGAATTTGCCGAATCCGATCTGGAGTCATGCCGCGCGAGCATTGGCAGAATCATGTCTTCGGCAGCGGATCTGAAGGTTCCGCTGGTGGTCGATATCGGCGTCGGCAAAAACTGGGATGAAGCGCATTGATTCCAGCCGTAGCGATCGGGGGCGCGGATTGAGGGAGCCGGTAGTTCAGTACAGAGAGCACCGGGAAAGGAGGTCAGCCCTGCAGGGCGAGCGCACATATGATCATGAAAAACCAAAAGTATATGGTAATCCATCAGGAGAATCAGCAATAGCGGATCAGCGTATCCGGGTTGAGACGGTGCATCCGGGCTACGGTTATGCGCGCCAATCAGCATGAACAAGGCGGCAAATTCTGATTCGATCGTACCGGGTGGCGCGCTTGGAAAATTGTT
>JAJRWJ010000415.1 GCA_024276805.1 Gammaproteobacteria bacterium | reverse complement strand
TCGACTCCTGCACGATGCGCATGATATGCAGGCTGCGCCTGGGGCTCATGTTTTTCATTTCCGGCAATTCGGTGACCGCCCATTCCAGGGTAATATTGGCCGCTTCCAGCTGATCGACCAGGCGCATGCGCATCATGCCCAGCAGGGTCGGCAAGTCGTTCAGCAGGGGATCAAGTGAGTCAATGACGAGGCGCAGATCCGTCAGGCTGTGCTGTATTTTTTCACGTACCTTTTTGTGAATATCACCACTTTGTTCCTGGAGCAGGCTGATGACGGAAACCAGCTGGCCGCCGATGCCGTCGTGCATATCTCGCATGATGCGTTCACGCTCCTTTAGCAGCAACCCTTCCTCCTGCACGGACTGAAATTTTTCATATTGCGACTGCAATTCCCGCTGTTTCATTCGCACCCGCCGATCCAGTGTATCGGCCAGGTGTTCGGCCCTGTTAATCGATTGCACAAAGCGCCTGATCAAAAACCAGCTGAACAACAGCGCTGCCGGAATAGCGCTGTAATGCATAATCAGGCCATCACGCCGATCAAGAAAGTGGTTCACGATCAATATGTCATGAAGCCCAAAAACAAGTATGGGTACACCAACCAGCAGCATCAGGAAGATATCGGGATCCTGCCGACGCACATATGCCCTGAGTAAATAGAAAATGGCGTAGCAGCCAAAGACCATCAGAAAACTGTCCCAGACACCGTAGCCGATGTGCAGGATACTGCCGATATCCGGCAGGAAAAAGATACCGATGCCGAGCCCCGCAAAGACCAGGATAAATTTTTCGATGCCGGCATTGCGTTCCCCAACATAACGATGGTTGAAGAAGATCATTGCGATTACCGTCCAGCCCAGTGTGCTCATGGTCATTGCTTCCCACAGGCGTGCAGACACCGGTATTTCACTAACGAACAAATTAAGATTGTGCGTGGCCCAGAGAAACAGCTCCAGAGAGAACAAACCATAGATGCTGTCCTGCGGTCGTGCCAGCCAGAAAGCAAAAACGATAGCCGACATGAGATACATGGCCATGGTCATCCAGCGTATCAGGTCAACACGGACAAAATGCTTCCAGGCATGGACGTCTTTCAGTTGACTCTCGGGGGCGAGATAAAACCCATCCAGATAGCCCTGCTCGTGGAATGACGCTTGCACACGGATATCGATCCGGTTCTCTCCCGGCTGCAGCAGCAGTGGGGAAAAGCTGAACAGCAGAGGATTATTTTGATGACGGGAGGTGGGTTTGCCGAACGGCCCGCCCTGACCGACCCAGACGCCATTGATGAATACGGCGGCATTGTGCGCGACCAGGGGCAGATAGACCGCCCATATCTTGTCACCGGGCTCACCCAGGGAAACACTGGCCCGATACCAGACCTGCCCTACCTGACGTTGATTCTTGTACCAGTCATCGGGAAGAGACAAGGGCTGCCAGTAGGCCTGTGGAAGACCGGCCGGTGAAGCCGCCTCGCTGGCAATGAGCTCAACATCCTGCACCAGCCCCGCATCCGGGCCATGGAAAAAGGTGATGGGTGAAAAAAAGACCAGATAATTGACCACCAGCCAGTAACAAAAAAGAAAAACAAGTGCTCTGACTTTGTTACCTGTTAGCCACATAAAACGTGCTAATCCCGATGGAAAACAATCTGCTTTTAGAAAGGGCCTCTACGCTATGGCAACAACCCAAGCCTGCCCGCTTCATACAGGGCCTCGGTGCGGCTGTTGACCTGCAGTTTATTGTAGATGTTTTTGATATGCGTGGTAACCGTGTAATAACGGATACCGAGCTTTTCTGCAATCTCCCGCGATGAAAACCCCTGGCTCACCAGTTTGAGGATGTCGATCTGACGGCGGGTCAAGGCCTCTGGCAGGCCTCGCTCATTCTGCGCTGGCGCCTGAAATTTTCGCAACATCAAACGGGCGATGACCGGGCTGATAGGAGCGCCACCATTCATCATATTGATAATGGCATCGGTGATTTTCTGACTCTTGTCGTGCTTGAGAATATACGCCTTGGCGCCCGCCTCCAGCGCACTGAAGACACGGTGTTCATCCTGAAAACCGGAAATCACCATCGCCTCACAATCAAGGTGTTGCTCGTCGATGGCCTTGATGATGTCAATGCCGGATCCATCAGGCAGGCCGAGATCGGTGAGCAGGATATCCGGTCTGTGTTTCGCCAATGCCGCCAATCCCTCGGCGACGCTGCCGGCGGCGGCAAGCAGATCGAAACTGTCATGCTGAACAATGAGCTGCGCCAGGCGCTCGCGCACATCGGCATCATCTTCAACGAGGATCAGGGTGTAGGTTTGCATGTGCTCCCGGGCATGACGTCGATTTTTTTCAAACAAGTGTATTACAAACCCCCAAGATACATATACCAAGGACTTGGTATGTGCAGATCCGAGGCTTTCGATAAACTACCGGATATTCATAAAGCTTGTATGTCTTGCATGCCAGCGGGTCAACACAGGCTTTCTTGAACACACCACAACCAAGATTGATGGAGACAAAAAATGTACATGGGCCTGGGCATGAAAAGGAAAATAATCTGCTTACTATTTCTTATATTTTCAGCAAGCATCATCGCCGGCTGCTCCAGCAGCGATTCCGCCCCGCCAACGGCAGGCAATGTCAACGTCACGGGTCTGGTGCGCACCCCGGACAAAGTGATTCTGGAAGATGTCGAAGTCTATAACGACGATGGCGTACTGGCCACTTCCAACAATTCCGGTGTTGTCAGTTTTTCCGTCGCGGCCGACAAGGCCGGCAGCATTCGCCTGAGAAAACCCGGCTATGCGGCACAGACCGTTATGCTCAATATCAACGACGGCCGCGCAGACTTTCTCGCCACCCTGGGCAAGAGAAAGGCGGCCGTCACCGTCAGTGCCGATGTGCCCATCGACATTACCGGCACCTCCGGCGCCATGGTCAGCCTGGCAGCCGGTGCACTGGTCGATGCCAGTGGCAACCCGGTGACGGGCGATGTCCAGCTCAGCATCACGCCGGTCGATGTGTCCGATGACGATGAACTGGGCGTGTTTCCCGGCGCCTTCGCCGGCACCGACATCAACGGCAATGCCGCGCCGATCATTATGTCCTACGGCACGGTGGAATATCAGTTTTCGCAACATGGCAATGAGCTGAATCTGGCCGGTGGCCAGTCCGCCACCATTGAAATCCCGGTATTTATCGCCAACCACCCGGACGGCACACCCATCCAGATCGGCGACAGCGGCGCCTTGTGGTATCTGAACGAAACCAGTGGTCAGTGGGTGCAGGAAAATGTGGGCACCGTCGTTGCCTCTGTCGATTCCCCAACCGGCATGGCCTTACAAGCAACCGTGACACATTTTTCCTGGTGGAATCACGATATCGCGCCGCAATTATGTGACCTGACGATTACCCCGTCAGGCCTGCCAAATGACGCCGAGGTTGACTTGTTTGCCCGTACGCAAAACAATCGTCCCCGTTCTGGCTCTACCACTTTTCTCGACAGTGGAACCACCGTCACCATGCCCCGCGGCGTTGATGTATACCTTCAGTCCACGGCCCGCGCATCCGACGGCCTGTACCGCGCCAGCACCATCGATAGCTGTGATGGCGAAGTCGGTTCTCTGGTGCTGGATTTCACGGGTCCCGAATCCCCGGTCATCTTCTCACTCACCGGTCGGGTGAAGCCCTACTTTATTCTTGAACTCGATCCGGCAAATCCATCCAATACACGCTGGGTGCTTGAACGAAACGATGCCATTTTCACCTGGTCGAGTATCCGCGCAGAAACACGGGTTCTCTCATCGGATCAGGGGCATAACACCACACTGGGCAACGCCACCGGCTCGACCCAGTTCCCCATGGATCTGAACGGAAGCCATGCCACGCAGTACCTGTTCACACTCACGGCGACGGATGATGAGGGTAATACGGCCACCAAGACGGAAAACCTGGCCTACGACGCAACGCCCAAACCAATCCTCCACCAGTTCAATATCTCCAAAATAGATGGCGAAACCGCACAGACTGCAACCCTTTCCTGGGACGTGGAAGGCGCCGACAGCATTACCATTTCCTATTCCCAGGTCGATGGCAGCGGCATGACACAGCTTGCAACAGACCCGGACGTGGCGAGTGTGGGGGCAACCGCCCTCGACCTGACACAAGATATTTTTGCTGTCGCTGGCGCAGGCACCTATCTGATCACGATTGAATTCACCAACCAGTATGACACGACCACCCGCACCTTTTTCTCCTGGCTTTATGACCTGTCCGGCGGTGGTGGCAGTGGCGGTGACGGCGACGATAGTGACTGCGGAGAACTCTGCACCTGATTTGACTGACCCATTGCATCAGAAAATGGGAACTCGCCGCCGTGCAGAAACAGGTTGGGCCCGCCCTTTCCCCTGGCCGGCTCAACCTTGATGTTGCGCACCACCGCCTTGAAGGTCAGCCCCTTGCTGGCCTCCGCCGCTAAGAATGGCTTTCAGTATGACCTGAATCCGTGACTTCATAACGGCGCATAGCACAAGCTCTTGATTTCACAGCGGTTCAAAAAATGCCCGCTTAACCTATGGGTGAAGCTAAGATTTTTTGATTCCACTGTGTAATCAATATCTTGCACTCTGCATCCGCCCTGAAGTCACGGATTCAGGT
>JAJRWJ010000414.1 GCA_024276805.1 Gammaproteobacteria bacterium | reverse complement strand
GCATACCAGCTTGCCCTCGTTGGCGACATACAGGGGGTCCAGGCCCAGCAGTTCACAGGCGGCACGGACCGACGCCTTGATGGGAATTGCCGATTCCTGTATGGCCATACCCACGCCGGACTGTCTCGCCAGTTCGTTCAGTGTCGTCGCAAGTCCACCCCGGGTCGGGTCGCGCAGGCAATGAATATCGGGCACTGCTGTAACCATCTCCGCAACCAGCGCATGCAGCGGCACTGAATCGGAAACGATGTCGGTCTCGAATGCCAGGTTCTCGCGGCTGGACATGACGGCCACGCCGTGATCGCCGATGCAGCCGCTGAGCAGAATGGCATCACCCGGCTGCGCCCTGTCCCCGGAGATATGGATATGGTCGGGCAGCACACCGATGCCGGTGGTAGTGATGAAGACCCCGTCACCGCTGCCCTTTTCCACCACCTTGGTGTCTCCTGTCACGATCGGGGTCGCGCAGTTTCTGGACGCCGCAGCCATGCTGATGACGATTTTTTCCAGATCGGCCAGCGGCAGGCCCTGCTCGAGAATGAACCCGGCGGACAGATACAAGGGCATTGCCCCGGACATGGCGACATCATTGATCGTGCCATGCACCGCCAATGAACCGATATCCCCACCCGGAAAAAACAGCGGATCGATGACATGACCGTCGGTGCTCATGACCAGGCGCCCGGCAGGCACCGCAAAGCAGGCCTGGTCATTGCCCTGACGCAGAAAATCGTTGTCGAAATATTCGATGAACAGTTTGTCGATCAACTGCGCCATGGCCCGACCACCGCTGCCATGAGTCATATCCACGCTTCCCCGAAGAAAATCCGCAGCGCCTGAACTCTGCTCGATGACGGTCATACCCTGACAGCGCCTGCCTGCTGCTGTCCCGGCCCGGATGCCGGCTGGCGTAAGCGGCCATAGGACCAATAGGCGGCACAGGCCCCCTCGGAAGAAACCATACAGGAACCCATGGGATTCTCCGGTGTACAGACCGTCCCGAACAGTTTGCAGTCGGGCGGCTGTTTGGCGCCGCGCAAAACGGCCGGACATTCACAACCCCTGACATCGACTGGCTCCCTGTGCGGCAGGGAAAAGCGCCGTTCGGCATCGAAATCGGCAAATTCCGAGCTGATCTGCAGGGCGCTGTCGGCAACCTCGCCGAGTCCCCGCCAGATGAACATGGAGCGCACTTCGAATACTTCCGCGACCAGGGCCTGTGCCTTGCAGTTGCCTTCCCTGGTCACCGCCCGGGTGTATTCGTTTTCCACTTCCTGGCGATTTTCATTGAGTTGACGGATCAGCATCAGCGCAGACTGCATCACATCCAGCGGCTCGAAGCCGGCAATGACCACCGGCATACGGTATTGTTCGACGAACTGCTCATAGGGTCTGCTGCCAATCACGGTGCTGACATGCGACGGTCCCAGAAAGCCGTCAATCATTACCGGTCCAGGGGATTCCAAAATGGCGCGCATGGCCACCGGTGTCAGGACATGATTGCAGAACACGGAAAAATTCAGCAATCCTTCCCGTTTTGCCTGGAGCAGCGCCACTGCCGTTGGCGGTGTTGTGGTCTCGAAGCCAATGGCAAAAAACACCACCTCCCGCCGCGGGTTGTCCCGGGCAATTTTCAGGGCATCACGGGTGGAATAGATCATGCGCACATCGGCCCCCGACGCCTTGGCCTTGAGCAGACTGCGGCGGCCGCTGGCCGGCACACGCAGCATGTCGGCGTAGGTGCACAGAATGACCTCCTGCCGTTCCGCAAGATCAATGGCCTGATCGAGCCGCTGCGTTGGCAAAACGCAAACCGGACAGCCTGGCCCATGAATGAAGCGCACGTTTTCCGGCAGCAGATCCTGAACGCCATACCGGAAAATAGCATGAGTATGGCCACCGCAAAATTCCATCAGCCGGTATTGACGGGCATGATCCGCCTCCCGGGCAATTGCCGATGCCAGCTTCCGCGCGAGATCCCGGCACCGGAATTCATCGATATATTTCACGCTGTCTTCTCTGTCAAACCCGCAGCAGCAAACAGGTCCAGCGTCTTTTCGGCTTCCTCTTCGGTGATTTTCTGCAATGCATAGCCGACATGCACCAGCACATAATCACCCACCTGGATATTTTCCAGCAAAGCCAGGGAAACCTCTACCTTCACCTGTTCGATGGCCACCGTTGCCGACTCCGCCGCAGTATCGATGGCCAGGACTCTGGCCGGCAAGGCCAGACACATCAGGCCGGCCCCCGCACCAGTGATTCCGCAGCAGGACTGCCGAGCACCGCGATCTGACTTGATGCCTTGAGCCATCGCAGCCAGTCCGCCATGCCTGTACCGGTCTTGGCGGATAACTGCAGTACCTTGATGCCGGGATTGACCTGCCGCGCATAGACGATACACCGCTCGACATCAAAATCAAGATAGGGCAGCAAATCGATTTTATTGATGATCATCAAATCGGACGCGGCAAACATGTGCGGATACTTGAGCGGCTTGTCCTCCCCTTCGGTGACCGACAGAATTGCAACCTTATGTGCTTCCCCCAGGTCGAAGGCGGCCGGGCAGACCAGATTGCCAACATTCTCGATAAACAGCAGCGAGCCCTGTTCCGGCTGCAGATCCTGCAACGCATGCCCCACCATGTGTGCATCCAGATGACAACCCTTGCCGGTGTTGATCTGCATGGCTTTGACGCCAGCCGTACGGATACGCTCGGCATCATTGGCGGTTTGCTGATCGCCTTCGATGACCGTTATCGGCAATTCCTGCTGCAGCAGTTCGATGGTTTTTACCAGCAGTTCAGTTTTACCGGAACCGGGACTGGAAACCAGATTCAGGGCCAGGATACCCAGTTCAGACAAATAACGGCGGTTGCTGCGTGCAAATTCATTGTTCCTGCCGAGAATATCCTGCTCGACCCGCACTAAGCGCGCCTTACTCAAATCCCGGGCAGGTCCCGTGTGCAGCCCTGCATCACCGTGCTCGTGAGCATGAGAATGTCCCTGTTCGTGACCGTGCTGATGATTGTCACTTTCTCCACAACCGCATATGGCGCACATCGTCTGACCTCCTTGATTGTTTGAAAAGCACTGAATCCGGCCACCCAGGCATTATCAGCGAGCAAACGAAAAATTACGAATTCGATATTCCCGCTTTAGCATCGCATTCCGCGATCGTAACGGCCGGTAAATTGCAGTACCGTAAAAATGTTACAAGAATATATCAGGATTTTTCATCAGCAAGCAGTTGCGATAAGGAAAACAGGCGTCGTCCTGGTCGAAATGGCAGTAAACCCGAACATTCCAGAGATGATATGCTGCATAGTCAGTTACCGCCATAATTATTGACAGGAACTTGTCAGAGTCCATAAACACCCAGCCTTGCGATGTTTATAGTTCCCGTCATTGATAGACGGGAACTAGTGCGGCGCCTGTTTTGAACTGATGCTTATGGATTGGATTTATTCACGTCAATTCACCTAACTTGTATAAGCAATTATCGATCAAAGGAAAACAGGTGCCGCACTAGAGAACCACCAGCATCGCAAAAGTCCCAAGGTAGACGATCACTATATAGAAAAAAGCCAGCATGGTACTCGCCAGAACACCATACGATAAAGTATGCTTGATGATGTAGGTAATGATAAACAGCCACCACAGCAGCAGCAAACCAAAAAGATATATGACCAGCTCATCACCGACCAGGGTAAACCACAACATCACTGGAATACCTAAGACATAGATGAAATCCGCGCTGACCAGAAAGGCGGTGGCGGTTATTATGTATAGATGGAATGATTTTTTCAGGCACAAAAGAAGCGCAATGAAAACCAGGTTGAGTATCGTCTGTATGCAAGTCTCGAAAAATGCTTCGACAGGGTCGGAAATATTTGCCTGAATCAAAATCCCGGTAATAAAGAAGAAAACAATGGCATTCCGGAACAATGGCAGGGATTGAGGCATGTCAACGGGATTACCCTTTAGCCAGCAAAGTTGAAGGTATTGTCTTAAAGGATCCATGATCTTTTCTTTAACTCGTTACAAGTTGGTACCGCATTTGCAGTCAATGACCCTGGCCTGACCATCTGAACATCATCGACGTCAGTCAATGGGGTTGACCCTGAAATTCGCAACCTGGCAGCTGCAAGCTTTTAATT
>JAJRWJ010000413.1 GCA_024276805.1 Gammaproteobacteria bacterium | reverse complement strand
TTCCTGTTCACGTTCCCAGTCGTCGGCACTTAGCACGACAAAATCCTCACCATTCCGGCGTGTAACCTTAAGCGCCGAATGATTTGTAACAACTTGTTCTACAAATGACTTCATGTTATCTCTAAATTTATTTACACTGATGCTATCCATTGTTTTCGCCCTCTTTAACGTACGGATATGCCGTACATGCTAGTGGTAATACCCTGACAAGTCAATAAGTAACTGGAAGTAACCGGCAAGTAACCGGGGTCAGATGCAAATTAAGTAAATGGCCCGCCTTTCCAATTATAAGGTGAAGCGGCCTGGGCGGCGTAAGGAAAAGGTGGTGGTTAATGTGTATCTGCCCCCGGTTATTCCGAGAAGAATAATGAAGAACGGGAGTTCTTGAGAGCGGTAGCTAAAGGATTATTGGATATTAAAGAAGGTAACGAACTTGGCTTGGATGAGGCGAAAAAGAAGCTGGGTATCGTTTGCATGAAAGTCTATATATCTGGCGGCTGGCAGCATTTGCCGGGACAATGGCGCTGCCACCGGCCGCAGCGGGAACAGATAACAAACGCTTGTGACAATACTGACATTGGTACAGGCGGCAGGAGGAGGAAATCGACGAAAAAAAGTCGATGAGGGCGCCCCAAAACCTCGCGGATGAGCCTGAAACAAACCTGAAAGCCCGTGCTCCGAAAGCGGGACTTCAGCCCCGCATAAAATTGCCTGTACTGGTGCAATTCAGGAATGAATCAGCAGGTTTCGGCCTGCTGCTCCGAAAGCAGTTCGCTGGCCTTGACCATGTTGCGCAATGCCGGTCTGACTTCCGCCCAGGTGCGGGTTTTCAGGCCGCAGTCCGGATTCACCCACAGGCGTTCCGCTGGGATGCGTTGCATGGCCTTGGTCATCAAAGCAACGATGGCATCCACGCTGGGGATGTTGGGCGAATGGATGTCATAGACGCCGGGTCCGATTTCGTTCGGATAATGGAAGGCATCGAATACATCCAGCAGTTCCATGTTCGAACGAGACGTTTCTATGGTGATCACATCGGCATCCATTGCTGCTATGGCTTCTATGATGTCATTGAATTCCGAGTAGCACATGTGGGTGTGAATCTGGGTCTCATCTTTGACGGCGTTGGCGGCAATGCGAAATGCCCTGACCGCCCAGTCCAGGTAGGTGTCCCATTGTGACTTGCGCAAGGGCAAACCCTCCCGCAGCGCAGCCTCGTCGATCTGGATGATCTGGATTCCGGCCTTCTCCAGATCCTGCACTTCGTCGCGAATCGCCAGCGCCAGCTGCAGGCAGGTAGCGGAGCGCGGCTGGTCGTCACGAACGAAGGACCAGTTGAGCATGGTCACGGGGCCGGTCAGCATGCCTTTCACCGGTTTGTCGGTCAGGGACTGGGCATGGTTGATCCAGTCGACTGTCATGGCCCGCGGCCGGGAAATATCGCCATAGATGATGGGGGGTTTGACGCAGCGCGAACCATAGGACTGCACCCAGCCGAAGTGGGTGAAGACATAGCCTTGCAGTTGCTCGCCAAAGTATTCCACCATGTCGTTGCGCTCCGGTTCGCCATGCACCAGGACGTCGAGCCCCAAAGTCTCCTGTTCCCGGACGCAGCGTTCGATTTCATTTTTCATGAAGGCGTGATAGGCGTCCTCGTCGATCACGCCGCTACGAAAATCTCGGCGGGTCTGGCGTATTTCCCGGGTTTGTGGGAAGGAGCCGATGGTGGTCGTGGGGAACAGCGGCAGGTCGAGTCTTTGCCGCTGCAGGAGGCGACGTTCCCGGTAGGGGGAATGCCGGTTGCCGCTGTCGGCTGCGATGCCTTCGGTACGCTCTCTGACTGCCTGATCATGGACGCGCATGGATTGTTTTCTGCTGTCGATGGCCGCCTTGTTGCCCGCCAATAGCTCCGCGACATTGTCTACGCCGTCATTCAACGCTTTCGCCAGTGTCTGCAGTTCCTCCAGTTTCTGTATCGCAAAGGCCAGCCAGGAACGTATTTGATCGTCCAGGTCATCCTCGCTGTCGAGATTCACGGGGACATGCAGCAGCGAACAGGAAGGCGCCAGCCACAGCCGTTCCTGCAGACGCGCATGCAGTGGTTGCAGCCAGGACAGTACGGCATTCAGGTCGGTCTTCCAGATATTGCGGCCATCGATCACCCCCAGGGACAGGATTTTGTGGCCTGGCAGCCAGTCGACCAGTTTCAGCACTTCATCGCGGGCATTGATGGCATCGAGATGCAGGCCGCCGACCGGCAGTTCGCAGGCCAGGCGCAGGTTGTCCTGTAACTGCCCGAAGTAGCAGGCCAGCAGCAGCTTGAGCGGCGAACCTTGCAGGGTATGGTAGGTTTTTGTCAATGCATGCCGCCATTCCGGGGTTAGTTCGGTGACCAGAATGGGTTCATCGATCTGCAGCCACTCGATTCCTGCTTCAGTCAGCCGATTGCACAGCTGGGAATAGACTGCAACCAGCGCATCCAGCAATGCCAGTTTATCGGAATCGTCCCTGGACTTGCCCAGCCACAGATAGGTCACCGGGCCAATGATCACCGGTTTGACCTCGACACCCTGCTGCCTGGCTTCTTCGATCTGCGCCAGCAGCCGCTCGGCGTGCAGAGAGAACTGTGTGTTGCTGTCAAATTCCGGGACGATGTAATGATAGTTGGTGTCGAACCATTTGGTCATTTCTCCCGCCTGCACACAGCTGCATTCCGCATCGTCACTGGTGGCGCGCCCTCTGGCAACCCGGAAATAATTGTCCAGTGTGTCACCGGGCAGGTCGCGTACACGGTCGGGGAGATTGCCCAGCAGGAAGCTGGTGTCCAGAACCTGGTCATAGAAGGAAAAATCACCGACAGGGACCAGATCCAGGTTGGCCTGGTGCTGCCAGTGCCGCCGGCGCAGGCTGGCGCCGGTATTCAGCAGTTCAGTTTGCCCGATTTGCTTCCGCCAGTATTTTTCCAGGGCGAATTTCAGTTCGCGCTTCCCGCCGATGCGCGGGAAACCAAGGTTGTGTGTCTTGACCATTGCGTGACTCTTTTGTGTGGTAAAAG
>JAJRWJ010000412.1 GCA_024276805.1 Gammaproteobacteria bacterium | reverse complement strand
AACGGCCGGCTGGTAGCGGCGCAGGGCGGCAATCGCTTCCTCTCTGTCGCCAGCCATGACCGTCTGATAGTTTTGAAAACTCCATTTCAATTGTTTCCGCAGTCCGGGATCGTCTTCGACAATGAGCAGTACTTTATTTTCATTCAAAATATTGACCTTTTACATTGCTGAGCGGCAGGCTGATAGTGAATTGCGTTCCCTGTCCCGGGGTGCTGTCGACACTGATCTGACCGGATTGCTTGAGGATGTAGTCACGGGCTTCATAGACGCCAATGCCCATGCCGGCATTGCCTTTCGTGGTATCGAAGGGTTTGAAAAGCCGTTCGGCAATGAATTTACTGTCCATGCCGCTGCCGGTATCGATGATTTTGATGATCGCCTGTTGTCCGTCGCTGTTCAATTCCAGTCTGACCTGGCCATCGTCGGCAGTTGCCTCCTGGGCATTTTGCACCAGGTGACTCAAAATTGCTGTCATTTTCTGTTTTTCTCCGTGCACCCGGCATTCATCGACCTGGAAAAGGGTTTTCAGTGGCGGGTGGTTGCCAGCCTGTTGGATCGCTATATCGGTGATCACTTTGATCAGGTCTATTTCGCTCCGGCTGGCTTTGGCCACCCGGCCCTTTGTCAGTTGGTCGACCAGGCGCTGCAATTTTTTGGAGACGTTTTGCAGTGTTTCCAGGGAATCCTCGATAAATTCCGGGTCGTGTTTATAGGTCTCGGCATTGTTGACAATCAGCGTAATTTGTGCGACCAGATTTTTCAAATCGTGGACCAGATAGGCGGAAAGCCGGTTATAGGCCTCGAACTGTCTGGAGCGGTAGAGTTCCTGACTGGCATGGCTCAGCGCCAGGGCATTGGAGAGCTGCATGGCGACGGTGTTCAGCAGGTCGCGGTCTTCCCAGTTGAGACGTCTGGGGACCCGTCCCGTACTCAGCACGATGAATGCCTGTATGTCATTCTGATGGAACAACGGAATAATCATCCAGGCTTTTTCGCTTATGGCGCGCCACTTTGACAAATCGATTTCAGCGTAGGTTTTTGGCGCATGTCGGTATTCGACAAAGTCTATGATCCAGTGCCGGTGGCGCAGGAACTGGATGACCGGGTCATCGGACTGGACTGTCTGCAGGCCTTGAAATCCCAGGTTGCAGTCCTCGGCAAGGTAATAATCCCCCTGTTCATTTTTCAGCCACAGGCCGCCGCCGGTGCTGTCGACCAGATCGGCCATGGTTTTGATGATAAAGCCTGAAAGCTGCTGCAGGGAGCTCAATTGGCAAAGTGTTGTGCTCAGCTTGAGCCATTCTTCCCGGTAGTCGTAGCTGTACTGAAAAAAATGTTTATTGAAAAAAACCCGCGCCTGAGCACGGAATTTCCCGGAAAACAGGAAAATCAACAGCAGCAGAATGGCCACTGCGATAAAAACAGTTTGCGCAATTTCCCCCCAACTGCCACCATAATCCCTGATGTAATACCTGCCGCCGACATCAGCAGCAGGTATAATCCGGTACCGAACAAAATTGCCGTGTGGAAAACAACCTGTCTGGAAACAGAAATTTCCGTGGCAAGCGTATCATTGGGAATGCGTCTGATGGAAATGGCCAGCAGCGGGGCGCTCAGCAGATGAATGAAGCCGCGTGAATCCCAGATGGTGAAGTCGAGTTTTTCATACAATAGTGAATGGCTATACAGTACAAAGTCGACCAGGAACAGTGTGCCCAGGCCCAGGCAGAGGAACTTTACCGACCAGCGCTGTTCCCTGTTGCTGTTGCGATACAGCTGCTCTATCAGTACCAGACCCGTGATGGCAAAGCCGACATGGAAAAGAAAGCGTGGATCAAAGGCGATCAGGTGCTGGACAAAATAGCGGAACTCCGTGCCTGTTTCCAGAAGCAATGCCGCGATCACCAGCAGCGGCAGCACATAGATTCGCCGGTAGTGGCTCAATAAAGCATAGTTGTAGTTGAATTGCTGATGGATGATCAGGATGATCAGAAAAGCAAACCAGCCGGCATAGTACAGGGTTTCCAGAGGCAGCGCTTCCGAAATATAGATGGCGGGAGTTTTCAGGGCGAAAGCGGTATAGCCTGACCAGGCCAGTGATGCGCTAAGCGCGAGAACCAAGTAGATATTGACCGGATTTTTTTGGCTTCTGAGCAAGGCCATGACCAGCAGCAGGAAATAGCCGAGTGCGGCCGCTGAATAGCTGTAAAAATTATAGTCTTCAATGATGGACAACCATATTTTCTGGCTGAAATCGGCAGCCTGAAATTCATCGGCTTGAATGGAATCTAGAAGACTCGTGGTAAACGCCGGTTGGTTGGGTTCCGGCTGCACAATCATGGCGTCGATCTCCAGACAACTATCGGATCGACAAGCGAGTCAAAAAAATTGTGCTGTGCTTGAATGGTCATACTACGGTGTTTGCTGAAACCAGGAACTGGCGAATTTCTGCAGTCTCACTCTGGAATCGCTGTAGTCGTCGGGAGGCGCTGCGGTCAACAATAGCACCAACAATTCGGATGATGTATCTCCAGTGAGGCGCTTCACTAACTGTAGCCACTTGGCCAGGTAAGGGTTAGCGGTAGTTTGGCTGCCGATTTGATACCAGCGCAGGATAACCAGATCGGTTTT
>JAJRWJ010000411.1 GCA_024276805.1 Gammaproteobacteria bacterium | reverse complement strand
TAATTATCCTGTCAGTCTGGCGTTGGATAGAGCGTAAGCGGCTGAAAGATATGTATTGGGAATTTACTCACCGTCAATGGCGTTATCTGGGCTGGGGGTTGTTGGCCGGAGTGGGTGAAGTGGGGTTGGTGTTTTTTGTACTGTGGGCGATTGGAGTTGTGCATCCTGCATTTGGTCTGAGCAAAGTCCCGCTAAAAACATGGATGATGGCCCTCGGCTGGCTATTTGCGTCGTCGATTTTGGGGCCAATTACGGAAGAAGTCCTGAACAGAGGATATTGGTTTCAGAATGTCAAGCAGGGTTGGGGAATTACTGTTGCGGTTGTGATAACGTCGTTGTTGTTTGGTAGTCTTCATTTACTAAACCCGAACGCCGGGATGCTCGGAGCGATCAATATCGCACTATCAGCGATGACGTGGGCTATAGGCTTGCTATGGCTAAAGTCCCTGTGGTTCCCGATTGGCTGGCATGCAGGCTGGAACTTTGCTCAGTTTTTCGTGGCAGGTCTTCCGAATTCGGGGATCTCAGTCAGCAGCATGGGTTTGGGCGGAACGACCTTATTGGTCACGGAATTGTCCGGCCCTCAGTGGTTGTCGGGGGGAGAATTCGGTATGGAAGCAAGTATCGTGCGTACGGTTGTCTTGGTGGGCATAATCCTAGGACTGCTGTGGTTGCGAAAAAAGAATTCCCAACCCGAAAGCTTGAGAGCTGCCTAACGAATGGCTGCCAGGTTCTGTTCCCGAAGCGAGTGGCTGGTCACGAATTCCCGACCCCGCCAGCGGCAGACCCGGATGGTTCTGTTCCGGATAACGATA
This sequence comes from Gammaproteobacteria bacterium, assembly GCA_024276805.1. GTDB lineage: Bacteria > Pseudomonadota > Gammaproteobacteria > Methylococcales > Methylomonadaceae > JANEMG01. The sequence goes on along the minus strand of JAJRWJ010000411.1, from coordinate 2,214 downwards.
CCGTTCGCCTCGGTCTTTCGCCCGTGAGCGGGAATGGCGACTGAGAACGCGGAGATGAGGGCATGAGTGCTTGACAAAGAAAGTCCGATACAGAGAACTCAACGAGAATCACAAAATGGGCCGTTTCGGAAAACAGTATGCCCCGTAACACACCATCAAAGGAGATCCGTATGACGACAGAACTCATGAAAGCCTTTGATTTTACCGCCGAAGACTTGGCGTTCAACAAAATGCAACAACTCTCCCCGCGCCAAACCAGGCGCTTGAAAAAGAATCGGGGGCAAACTACGGTCGGGCTCACCCTTTTCATGTTGGCGATTGGTACGGGCGCTGTTTTCACGCTGCTGCCGTTTATTCGTCAGACGCTATCAATTACGGATGATGTCGGCAGGCTGATCGGCGGCGTGGTACTGGCGGGACTGTCCCTGATCATCCTTTTTCTGTTGTTAATGGGTGATGAGGAGCCCGTTGTAAAAAGTGTACGAGGCAAGGCGCAGTTCCTGCGGAAGGAAAGTGACGTGGATAATGAAGTATCATCTACATCATATTACGTGGTCATTGGAGAACGTGAATTCGTCGTCGAAAGGGATAAGTACCAGGCACTTACCCAAGGTCACATCTACACTATTTACAGCGCCGTTGGTCTGGGTATTCTTTCGATTGAGTACATTGGCCCGCCCGGAAACCGGGAATCTCGTTGATAAATGGAGACAGTCGCCGCCCAGAACAACTCCCTGGCAATACTGTTCTCAATCAAGGCCGAAAAACAAGCACAATAACAGGATACACCCAGGGAAAAGACGTCAAACAGCCGAAAAGGCGATTCGATAAAACAAACTTTGGTTTTGCATGAGCGCGGCGGCAAACCACACAAACGTTGGGCGGCTTCGCCCAAACCATCAAAATACGGGGAATTTTTGGGAGTGTACAATGACGGTCATTTCAGCTGATCCGAAAGAAGTAATCAGGAAAAACGAAAACACCTATTTCATGATCAATTTCTCTGCTGGCATATTTTTTTGCGATCATCGGAATTGTCGTCGTGGCTGCGACAATGGGCCGGGGGGTATCGCCGCAGTGGGATAGTATACTGCGGCTGGTTGGCATCATCTTGCTGGCAGTGGGAGCCGGCAATTCCTTATACTACTGGAGAAGGAGAACGGACATCGCTGATCTTGTCGAACAGCATCCAAAGCGCATTGTGTGGGTCTATAAAAAGGTCTCGAGCAGTTCAATGTATGGGGTTACGGTCGCCCGATTTTCTTTTTTAATATTTGGTTTGGACAATAAACGTCGTGTCCAAGTCCGGCTGCCTGCCCGGGATGCTGACCGGCTATTGGAAGAATTGAGCATAAAATTGGACCACATAACCTTCGGTTATTCGCCCGAGCTGGAACGTAAATATAGGAAAAATCCGCAGGCACTGCTCGGAGATGCCCGCAAACGCCAGTGAACAAGGTGTTGTCAAGCGGCTCTGCAGCTGACAGAAGGAAGGCGCAGACACAAGAGCGCGGGAATGCGGTGGCAAGTTGCCGCCCGACCACGCATCCACCCGTCCCGCCCTTCCCCTTCGGGGACGCTGCGCGACGTTCGTTGCTCCGGGAATACCGCGTGAACGTGAAAAGGCGTTGAGCAGGACAGGAAATGACCTCAGCCGATATTTGCTGCCCCCGCATTGGGCTTTTTCACATCGACAATGGCGTTGAAGTATGCTTCACCTACCATTTGCCATTGGAAGGAATAAGGAAAGGAAAAAGAAAGACATGAAGTGGGTAACTCGTTCGCATGTGCATGTGGATCGTGTGGCTTGCCCGTGGCTTATCAGCCGTTTTGTGGATTCGGAAGCCGAATTCATGTTCGCGCCGAAAAGCGAAGTCAATCGGGTAGCCGAGGAAACCGGCGCAATCCCGTTCGATGCGCCAGGTGTTGAACTGGGACACCACAATAACAAATGCTCGTTTGAAACCATCGTCGAGCATTATGGCCTGACCGACAGGGCGCTATTGAGACTGGCCAAGATCATCCACAGCGCCGATATCCGCTCGGATCGCGACGCAGACCCGGTGGCAGCCGGTTTGGAAGCCCTCGCGGTTGGCTACAGCCTGCGTTTTCCTGACGATTTGGAGAATTTGGAGCGGCAGTTCGATGTCTACGATGCGTTGTATGCCTGGTGTCGCTTGCAAATATCAAAAGACGGGTAATCGGTCTTTCCAT
>JAJRWJ010000410.1 GCA_024276805.1 Gammaproteobacteria bacterium | reverse complement strand
GCCGCTGACCGCCTGTTGCTGGAGCGAGCTGCTGGTGACAGTATTTTCTACATGCAAAGGGTCTGTCAGGGAAGGCATTCCAGTGGCTTTGGCAATGGCGTGGATCAACATGGAAGGCGTGGTCGGTTTTTTCAGGATAGTAAGATTCGTAAAGCGCTTCGACAGGTCTGCAATGTGGTCGAGTTGAAAGGAGGAAATATTGATGATTACTGGCGTCTGGTCGGGTAATGCCGCACTTTCCAAAGCTTCTGTCAACAGCATGGAATGTTCTCCACACTGGCTCCAGTCCAGTAAAAGGAGACATTTTTCTGCTGCTTGTGTTTCCGGATCGTTTTGCAGTATTTCCTGCACAGGGTCATTTTGCAGGGAATAGACGCTGAAGTCGAAGTGCAGATCCCGTAGCATGTTTGCCAGAATACTGTTGCTGTCAATGCCCATCAGCAGCGAAAACCTCCAGCCCTGCAGTTCGGCCGGTTGAGGCATGTTACATGGGGCGCCGGGGGCAGGGGGCAGCGGCAGGGTGAAAAAAAATTCGCTGCCACGGCCCTCGGTACTGGTGACGCCCAGCTGGCCGCCCATCAGCTCGACCAGCCGCTTGCTGATGGTCAGCCCCAGGCCGGTGCCGCCATAGTTGCGCGTCGTGGAGTTGTCGGCCTGGGTAAAGGCTTCGAAAATTTTCTTTTGCTGCTGTTCAGACATGCCGATGCCGGTGTCTGTGATGGTAAAGCGCAGTATTGGTCGGGAGCCGCTGTCTGAATCCCGGCGAACCGTTATCAGTACTTTCCCTTGGCTGGTGAATTTGATGGCATTGCTGCATAAATTGGTCAATACCTGAACCAGACGTAGTGAATCACCCTGTAACAGCAATGGCAGATCGATGCTTCGGTCGATGAGCAATGGCAGGTTTTTTTCCGCGGCTGCCGGTTCCAGCAGGGTGCCGACATGCTCCAGGACGCTGTCCAGATTGAATTCCAGTTGTTCGGTGCTGAGCTTGCCCGATTCGATTTTGGAAAAATCCAGAATATTGTTGATGATGGCGAACAGACTTTCCGAGGACGCCTGTATCTTTTGCAGATAATCGCGTTGCTGGGGGGTAAGATCGGTCTGCAGAGTCAAACGATTCAGACCGATAATGGCATTCAATGGTGTACGGATTTCATGGCTCATATTGGCCAGGAACTGGGTTTTTGCATTGGCCAGGGTTTCCGCTTGCTGTTTCGCTTTGGCCAGATCCTGTTCGGCTTTTTTGCGGTCGGTGACATCCATCACCAGACCTTCCCAGATGATATCGCCATTTTCCTGAAGTTCCGGTCTGGATGCCGCATGAAACCATTTCCAGTCACCAGTGCTGGTTTTCTGCCGGGCTTCAAAATTCCAGGGGGAAAGATACATTGCGGAATTCAACACGCTGCTTTGAAAGTTCGGTAAATCGTCGGGATGTATGGTGTGCAGGATCGGTGTGGCATCGTCGACGACTTGGCCGGGGTCGATGCCAAAAATTTCCTTGCAGCCCAGGCTGGCATAGGGAAAGGAAAACTCCCCCTCGGGGGTCATCCGGAATTTGTAGATAAAACCAGGGATATTAGACGCCAGGCGTTCATAGCTGGCATTCTGTTCAGCCAGTTCCCGGGCTGTTTTCATCTGTTCGGTAATATCCACGAGACTGACCACATAACTGACTGAATTTTGCGTTGCATCGGGTAATGGCACGACGGTCATGCGAACATTCAAGACTTTCCCGGCCAGATTTTTATATTCGCAATCAGTGCTTGTTTCGGCGCCATTGAGAATGTTCCAGACTTTCGTCAAATGTGATTTTTCCGGAGCGATGAGTTCCAGCAGGGGGAGGCCCAGCAGGTCCGCCTGGTGTGCTGCGGTCATTTGACAAAAGGCGGTGTTGGCAAAGCGAATGATGCCGAATTCATCCAGCAGACAGACGCTTTCACCGAGATTCTGCAGCAGTCTGGTGGCATCGTTATCAACCTCACTGGGGGCAATGTCATGTTGTCGTGGTATCGGCCAAAGATAGAAGGCTGCGAATTGCAGTCCGGCGACCTCGACCAGGGAAACCGAGGCCGTGTATGACAGACTGACGCCCTTGCTGTGTCGCCAGCTGAGTGGGAAAATTGGCAATTGCCGTTGTTTTTCCAGCAGCGGCCACCAATCGCGCCGCCAGCATTCCACCGTCAGCGAGGGCAGCAGGCACTCCAGGGTGGCGCCATCCAGTTGTTCCGGGCTGTAGCCCGTGGTCTCGGAAAACAGACCATTGCTGTAGCCGATGATGCCCTGGTCATCGACCCACAGGCTGGAAACAGGAGCCTGGTCCAGGGCAGCGAGTTTGGCGGCCAATGATGGCAGCCTGGACCAAGTTGTTGATTGAGCAGTCATAGCGAACTGGTTTCCGGTAGACAAGCCAAGTTTATCTGAATCAATTTCATTCTTAACTGGTAAGTATTTGCAAACACCGGTCCATGGTCTGTTTTCTAAAGTATCATTGCCTCGTGGTCAATGATCTTGTCGGTACATTCCCGTACCGGATTACCATCCATGGTATATGCCGGACAGAAACCATGCAGCGAGGTTCGGTAAGCAGGGCTGATTTTGCAGTCATTCTGAGCGAAGGGCGAAATCTTCAGCGTTGCTGCGATACATCTGACTATTGCATTGATCGTCTCACCCGGTATGAAGGAACAGCCTGGAGCATTATTTTTTTTCTTCGATTACAGGGCGCTGTTGAAATATCTCTGGCAGCCAGAAATGCAGTATTCCCATGGCGAGGAACCATGCCGAAGCCGCCAGCCACAATGCAGCCTGCATGCCCGTCCATCCCCAAAACAATGATGCGGGAACAACACCCGCCAGGCTGAAAATGCTCAACAGCATAAAGCCGAGGGCAAACGCGAAGCCGGTAAACAGCCGTCGGCGCCAGCGTTGCAATGTTTCCAGAAACTGCTTGTTCACACCCCGTTTTCTGATCCAGGTCGTGGCATCGGCGGGTACAAAAAAAGGCTTGCGGCTGTATGCGTCGCGCCAGCTTTCGATCAGTAGTTCACTGGCTTCATGCAGGCGCTGCATGGTGATCCGGCCGAGATGCCGAAAGCGGCGACAATATTTTTCCCGCAGAAACAAATAGCCTTTGAACAGCATTCCAGCCAGCGCATAAATGGGTTTCCGCCAGAAGCAAGTGGTTTCGGCGAGCAAATTTTCATCCAGGAGATAACCGGCGTTTTTTTCACCCAGTTGACTGATGATCATTGCAGCGGAAAGCCGATGCGCGATCCCTGGTGCATCCGGCAGATATTCACCAAGGAAGCCCGTCAGCGACTTGGTCAGGATCATCCCTTCCTGCGATCGGCCAGCCTGGCGTTGCTGGATCATCTCGAACAACGCTTCCGCCTCATCCCAGTTATCGGTCAACAGGTCGGCGTGTACGCCCATGATATGACCGATCAGGCGCCACAGATGCAGGAACGCCTGGCGCTGTTCCCGGCTGATTGGCAGGCCCCAGTGTTGCAATCCGCGTGGCAGCAGCAGGCCAAAGGTGAGCAG
>JAJRWJ010000409.1 GCA_024276805.1 Gammaproteobacteria bacterium | reverse complement strand
GTGACGACATTGCAGGGCATGTGCCGGATTGCATGGGGTGAAATAGTCAGCAATTTTTTTGCATGGGTAAGATTACAGAACTGGATGGTATCATAATCGGGAAAGCCGGGCGTGCCTCTTTGCCGGATCACCTTGCCGACATGGCTGTGGCCGGTGATTCTGAAATTGTGCTCGGTGATGGCGATTTTAAGCTCGGCGAGGACATCGTCATAGGGTTTGCTGGTTGCCGCCTGATAATAATTTACCGTTTCCACAGGAGGCTGTGTGGCGCAGCCGACCATAACTACTGCCAAAACAATAATGAATGATTTTTTCAGCATCTTGTCCCTTAGTTTACGATGAAAAACCCGGATCAAGCTTAGCATGACGGAAAAGCAAACAAAAGTGTTGGGGGTGGTGCTGGCCGGCGGGCTGGCAAGACGCATGGGCGGGCAGGACAAGGGGCTGCTGCTGTATCGGCAGCGGCCGATGATCGACTATGCGCTGGATGCAATCCGGCCTCTGGTGGACCGGCTGGTCATCAACGCCAATCGCAATCAGGATCGATACCGGCAGTGGGGTTTGCCGGTGCTTGCCGATCAGGATGGCAGTTTTGCAGGCCCTCTGGCAGGCATCCTGACGGCGATGCGCTTTGCCCCCCATGAAACGCTGCTGGTGATGCCCTGTGATTCGCCGCTGATTACCACCCGTCACTTGCGGCGCCTGCTGACCACGCTGGAAGCCAGGCAGGCCGATATATGTGTCGCTTTCGATGGCCGGCGCCTGCATCCGGTCTTTCTGGCGCTGCGCAGCGGACTGGAAGACAGTCTTGCCGCGTTTCTGGCCAGCGGGCAGCGCAAAATCGATGTCTGGCTGGCGCAGCACCATACGGTCCGGGCTGATTATCATGATCAGCCGGATATATTCATGAACATCAATACCATGGATGAGTTGTCCGAATTGCAGGCCGGACAACCGGAAAATACTCGTCCGGAAATGACCGATGCCGGATTGAGTTTTGCCGAAAAGACCACTGCCGTGGACGAAAAAGGCCTGGTTCGGGATATCGAGCTGGTCGGCGAACGGGCGCTGACTCTCTACGTTGACAAGCAGGAGATCGTCACGCTGATGACCATCGGCACTCACCCGGAACTGCTGACCCTGGGCTATCTGAAAAACCAGGGATTCATCGAGTCCCTTGCTGACATCAAGGTCGTACAGGTGGACTGGGCGACGGAAGCCGTTGCCGTGGTCACCAGGCGTGGAGCCGCGGATTTCACGAAACAGCTGGCCCGGCGCACCGTGACCACCGGCTGTGGTCAGGGCACGGTATTTGGTCGTCTGATCGACAAGTTGCGCAGCATCAAGGTGGCCAGGCTCAGGATCAGACAGTCGCTGCTGTATGCTTTGCTGGACACAATCCGGGAGCATAATGCCATCTATAAAAAAGTTGGCGCCGTGCATGGCTGCGCTTTATGCAGTGGCAGCCGCATTGATTTCTTTGTCGAGGATGTCGGGCGGCACAATGCGGTCGATGCCATTGCCGGCTATATGTGGCTCAATGGTATTCCCGGGGAGGGCAGGATTTTTTATACGACAGGGCGGTTGACATCGGAAATGGTGATTAAAGTCACGCAAATGGGGATTCCAGTGCTATTATCCCGTTCTGGTGCGACGCACATGGGTCTGGAAATGGCGAGACAGGCGGGGGTGACGTTGATATCCCGCGCCAAGGGCAAGCATTTTCTGATTTTGCACGGGGCGGACAATATCGATCTGGATTGTTTTTGAGATGCCCGTGGAACCATGTTTTTTCATTATCGTGATTCGTGCCTGACCAGCAAATGGAACCGCGGCGCCCGGGTGTGGCATTTTTCCCTTTAACCTAAGGATTGTAATACATTGAACATTGACGAGAGATCCCATTCCACAGGCAGCAATTCGAAATAGGTGCTGCAGCAATGTTTCTGGAAACCTTTTATGCGACAAGAGATCTGGGCCGCGTCCATGAAATTGCGCTGATCCTGATTCGCTACGGCTTTGGTGATATGGTGCGCCGTCTGGGTGTGGCGAATATCATCGATCGTGCCGGGAAAGTATTGCATTGGTCCGAGGCGGAAGAACTGGCGCACCTGGAGCCTCCGGCCAGAGTGCGGCGGGCGCTGGAGGAGATGGGGCCGACCTTCGTCAAGCTGGGACAGATTCTGGCGACCAGGCCGGATCTGTTCTCGCCGCGCTGGATCGAGGAATTCAAAAAGCTTCAGGATCAGGTACAGCCGGTTCTTTTCGAGGAGATCATCGACCAGCTGGAAGAGGATATCGGCGGAGAAATCGATGAGGTTTTTGCCGAATTCGACCGGCAGCCCCTGGCTGCCGCTTCCATCGGCCAGGTCTATACGGCAAGATTGCAGGAAGGTGAGCGGGTGATCGTCAAGGTACGCCGGCCGGGGATACGTCCCAAGGTCGAAGCGGATCTGCGTCTGTTGAAGCATCTGGCGGAAATCGCGGAACGGGAAAGCGAGGATTTTCGCCGCTACCGGCCCAAGGAAATCGTGCATCAGTTTACTCTGTCGATGCGCCGCGAGCTGGATCTGGCCGGCGAATGTCGCAATGCCGAGCGTATCGCCACGAATTTTACCGGGGACAGCAGTTTTGTCGTGCCCACGGTCTACTGGCAGTGGACCAGTGAGCGGATGAATGTACAGCAGTTTATCGATGGCATATCGGCAAGAGACATGGACGCTATAGAACGTGCTGGTCTGGATCGCTCCGAGTTGGCCAGATGCGGCGCCGATATCGTCTTGAAGATGGTTCTGGAAGACGGTTTTTTTCATGCCGACCCGCATCCGGGAAATATCTTTTACCTGTCGGACAATCGCATCGCCTTCATCGATTTCGGCATGGTCGGACGCCTTTCCGATGAACGCCGTACCCAGGTCGTCAATCTGCTGCAGGGCGTGGTCGGGCGTAATACCGAGCAGGTGGTGAAGATATTGTTGAACTGGACCAGCGATGTTTACATTCATTCCGATACGCTGAGCATCGATGTCGATGACTTTATCGATCAGTACCATGGCTTGCCGCTCAAGGAAATCGATATTACCGCGCTGTTGACCGATTTGACCACGCTGATGCGGGACCATCATCTGTATTTGCCGCCTGATCTGACCCTGCTGAGCAAGGCATTGATAACCCTGGAAGGCATGGGCCGGCAACTGGACCCGGATTTCAATCTGGTGGAAGTCGCGACGCCTTTTCTGCAGCGCGCCGTGTTCAAGCGCTACAGTCTGGATGCCATGTTGAAACAAGGCTGGCTGGGGTTTTCCGGAGTCTTCGAACTGCTTGCAGGTCTGCCCAAAGATCTACATCGTCTTCTGGAAACCGCACGCCGTGGTGCATTGGGCGTGCGCCTGGAAATAGCCAAGCCGGAATGGCTGGGCAAGGAGCTGGACCGGGCGATCAATCGCCTGTCGGTCAGTCTGGTCACGTCGGCATTGATCGTTGGCAGTTCCATCGTTACCACAGTGGAAGGTGGTTCATCTTCCCTGTTTGGCTTGTTTGGTTTTGTCGGCGCATTTCTTGGCGGGGTATGGTTGCTGATTTCCATCTGGCGAAGTGGTTGATTGAATATTGTGCCAAATACACTTGCACATTTGGGAATAAACGGGGTTGTAACAAGGACTTTACTGCCCAATGCAGATTTGAAATGGATTTATGTTGGCGCAATCATCCCTGATTTTCCCTGGATAACGCAACGCATCATCAAGCTGACTGGGTTTGCAGACAATTTATACGATTTACGGCTTTACTGTGTCATTCAAGCGACACTGTTTTTTTGCTTGGTTCTGAGTTTTGCTTTGGCGACCCTGTCTCGGAAGTTTGGCAGGACTTTTCTGATTCTCGGGTTTGGATCTTTCCTGCATCTCCTTACAGATGCGCTGCAGATCAAATGGGCCAATGGCGTCAATCTGCTTGCTCCTTATGATTGGCAGATCTGGAGTTTTGCATTTTTTTGGCCGGAGAGTTTTGTAACTTATGCTTTGACCATTTTTGGCTTGATCTATTTTTTTCTGAATTTTAAACGTGCTGTTAATCAGCCAGAGTCGGTACATTGGCAATGGGGCATGCGGCATTTTTCGGGAATTTGTTTGCTTCTCATCTATTTTCTTCTTCCTGTGCTAATGTTCGACAGTCCGGAGTCAGCCGACAATCATTTTGTTGAAACCCTGCGGGAAGCAGAAAGTCGTCAAGGAAAATATATTGAATTTGACCGGGTCGTTTACAAACACAGACCTTCGGGAGGGTTCATTACATCATTTGCTGGAGAGCAAATCTTTGTGGAAAATATTGCTTTGGAAGATGATGCCTATTTGTCGATACGCGGTATTTTTCTGGGCAAGAATCGTGTGTGGGTTGAAGAATATCACAGGCATTATGCCAGACTACGCGATTTCGCTTCTTTTTTTGGACTTGGTTTGGTGACATTCCTTTGCGGCCGGTATTTTTTTCTAGTTGTAAAAAATGGAATAAAAGACGGTAAGAAGTTACCAGGGGATAGCTTTTAAAAATCACAAGAGCCACTGCTGCAATTTCTTATGGTGAAGGTTAACTTGCCTATAATTTTTCGGCATTATGTTTGTAATTTATTAATTTGCCAAGATATTTAAATTTACCTTAATGAAGATCATCGTTATAATTTCACGTTGACGGAGAAATTCAGATTTGATTTTCATTGTTCATTGATGCAGCAATCATGACGCAGAATATTCTCCGACTGAAGAAGTCCGGGAGTTGGAGGAACAGTAGTTGATTATCAAACGATATAGAATTATTTGCATAATGCTGGTTGAGAGAGACTTTTTGAAAAATTATCGGCGAGCGTCTTGAGGCAATGATGTCTTTGACAGGTGACCAGAAAAACAACCAGGCAGCCTACCCCCTGCGGCTGCCTTTTTTCATTCTCGCATTGCTCATCATGATCATCTGGATATTTCCCGGGCTGCTGGGTCATGATCCCTGGAAGCCTGATGAGGCTTATACCTTCGGTCTGGTGGAGAATATTCTGCAGACCGGGGACTGGCTGGTTCCCACACTGGCTGATGAACCGTTCATGGAAAAGCCGCCGATATATTATCTGACCGCAGCCGCCATGGCGCAGCTGTTTTCCGGTCTGTTGC
>JAJRWJ010000408.1 GCA_024276805.1 Gammaproteobacteria bacterium | reverse complement strand
GGAACTAAATTGTCTGGTTATTTTGCGCAATTACCTATATAATTGAACGATTTTTTTGTAGGGTTGGATTGGCTGGACAATATTTCCTGCCGCTGATAATACTTTTAATACCAACACCTTACTATAACGTACTGGAAACCGGAAACAAGAATGCTAGGTAAGCTGGTCAAATTATTCGTTGGCAGCCGCAATGAACGGCTGATCAAGAAAAAAATGAAGCTGGTGAAAAAAATCAATCAGCTGGCTTCGCAATACGAGAAATTGAGCGATGCGGAACTTGCCGCCAAGACCGTTGAATTCCGTGCCCGTCTGGAACAGGGTGAGACCCTCGACAAGCTGATGCCCGAAGCCTTTGCCGCGGTCAGGGAGGCATCTGTCCGGGTTCTGGGGATGCGCCATTTCGATGTGCAGTTGATCGGCGGCATGATTCTCAACGATGGCAAAATTGCGGAAATGCGCACCGGGGAGGGCAAGACCCTGGTGGCGACACTGGCCGCCTATCTGAATGCACTGCCGGGCAAGGGTGTGCATGTGGTGACCGTGAACGACTATCTGGCGCAGCGTGATGCTGGCTGGATGGGCAAAATCTATGAGTTTCTGGGCATGAGCACCGGTGTCATCGTCAGTGATCTGGACAGTGAATCCCGGCGTCAGGCCTATGCCGCAGACATCACCTATGGCACCAACAATGAATTCGGATTCGATTATCTCCGGGACAACATGGCCTACAGTCTGGCGCAGAAGGTACAGCGGGATCTCAACTATGCCATCATCGACGAAGTGGATTCCATTCTCATCGACGAGGCCCGAACACCGCTGATCATTTCCGGGCCGACCGATGAGAATACCGATATCTATCTCAAGGTCAATGAAATCGTCCCCTTTTTGAGCAAACAGGAGAAGGAGGATGGTCCGGGAGATTACAGCGTCGATGAAAAAACCAAACAGATCCATCTGACCGAGGAAGGACATGAGCGGATCGAACGCCTGATGGTTGAGCATGGCCTGATGGAAGAGGGCGGCAGCCTGTACGATGCCGTCAATATCCGGCTGATGCATTATCTGAATGCATCGTTGCGCGCCCATGTCCTGTTTCACCGGGATGTCGATTATATCGTCAAGAACAATGAAGTGGTGATCGTCGACGAATTTACCGGGCGGGTCATGACCGGCCGGCGCTGGTCCGATGGTTTGCATCAGGCCGTCGAGGCCAAGGAGGGGGTCAAGATCAAGGAGGAATACCAGACCCTGGCATCCATTACCTTCCAGAATTATTTCCGCCTCTACGAGAAATTGTCCGGCATGACCTGCACCGCCGATACCGAGGCCTTCGAGCTGCAGAAAATCTATGGCCTGGAAGTGGTCGTGATACCCACGCACCGGCCCATGATCCGTGACGACAAAGGGGATCTGGTGTATCTGTCGGCCAGGGAAAAATATCTCGTCATCGTCGAGGACATCAAGGATTGCGTGTCCCGGGGACAGCCGGTCCTGGTCGGCACCACCTCCATCGAAAATTCGGAATTGCTGTCCGCGCTGCTGAAGAAACAGAATATCAGGCATGAAGTGCTGAATGCCAAACAGCACGAACGGGAAGCGCATATAATCGAACAGGCGGGATGCCCCGGCGCAGTCACCATCGCCACCAATATGGCCGGCCGCGGCACCGATATCGTCCTGGGCGGCAATCTGGAGGCCGAACTGGCGGCGCTGGGTGAGGACGCCAGCGAAGAGGAAAAGGAAAAGGTGCGCGGCGCCTGGCTGGACCGGCATGAACAGGTCATCGCCAGTGGCGGTCTGCATGTCATCGGTTCCGAACGGCATGAGTCCCGGCGCGTCGACAACCAGCTGCGGGGGCGTTCCGGCCGGCAGGGCGATCCCGGTTCGACCCGCTTCTATCTGTCCCTGGAAGATGATCTGATGCGCATTTTCGCTTCCGACCGGGTGGCGGGACTGATGCAGAAGCTGGGTATGGAAGAAGGCGAGGCCATAGAACATCCCTGGGTGACACGCTCCATCGAAGGCGCCCAGAAGAAGGTGGAAGGGCGCAACTTCGATATCCGCAAGGAGATTCTCGCCTATGACGATGTCGCCAATGATCAGCGCAAGGTCATCTACGCGCAGCGCAATGAACTGATGGCGGCAGAGGATGTTTCCGATATCATCGCCGCAATCAGAAGGGATGTCGTCAATGACGTCATTACCCGCTATATTCCGCCAAAAACCATGGAGGAACAGTGGAACATAAAAGGACTGGAAGAGCACCTGCTGCAGGAATTCGATGCCGATATTCCGCTGCGCAGGATGCTGGAGGAGGATCATTCCCTGCATGAAGAGACGCTGCGGGAAAAGATCCTGGAGATTCTGGAGCAGAAATACCGGGAGAAGGAAGAGCAGTTGTCGCCGGAGGTGATGCGTCATTTCGAAAAGTCGGTATTGCTGCAGGTACTGGACAACAGCTGGAAAGAGCATCTGGCGGCGATGGATCATCTGCGCCAGGGCATTCATTTCCGCAGTTATGCACAAAAGGATCCCAAACAGGAATACAAGCGCGAAGCCTTCGAGATGTTCACCAGTCTGCTGGATCATATCAAATATGAAACCATCGGCATCCTGTCCAAGGTGAAAGTCAATCGCGAGGAGGATGTCCAGGCGATCGACGAGCAGCGTCAGCAGCCGGTCGACAACCTGCAGTTTCAGCATGCCGAGGCGCAGGCGATGGATGAGCCGCCGCCGGAAGAGGCCGAACAGCGCATGGCCAGCCAGCAGGCGCAGCAGGAACAGCATCAGCCTTTCGTCCGGGCCGGCAAAAAAGTGGGCCGCAACGAACCCTGCCCCTGTGGTTCCGGAAAAAAATACAAACAGTGTCATGGCAAACTGGCCTGACCAAAATTAAAGGCAGGGATCTAAAAAATCCTTGGTGTAATTGAACAGGCATAGCAATGCCGAAAATTTTATCGAACAGAACAATATGCCAGAAAAAAGATTTACCCAAAGCAAACCAAAACCCAGCATCACGGCACTGCCAAAGCTGGGCATGGATAAGGAAGCGCTGACCTTCGATTTCAAGCGCTACTACAGTCACACCCTGGGCAGAAATGAACAATGCCGTTCACCGCATTATGCCTATGAAGCGCTTTCCCTGTCCGTACGCGACCGACTGATGGAGCGCTGGAAGGAGACTTACAACAATTACAAGGAAACTGATGCCAGGCGGGCTTTCTATCTGTCCATGGAATTTCTGATGGGCCGGTCCCTGAGCAACGCCATGCTCAATATCGGCATCACCGATGAATCGAACCGCGCCATGTACGATCTGGGCCTGGAAATCGAGGAGCTCATCGAAAGCGAGCCGGATGCCGGGCTGGGCAATGGCGGTCTTGGACGCCTGGCGGCCTGTTTTATCGACAGCTGCGCGACGCTGCAGCTGCCGGTCATGGGTTATGGCCTGCGCTATGAATATGGCATGTTCGCGCAGTTGATCATCAACGGTGAGCAGGTGGAGGAGCCGGATCACTGGCTGCGCAACGGCAATATCTGGGAGATCGAGAGGCCGGAATATGCGCAGCGGGTCAAATTTGGCGGCCATACCGAAACGCATATCGACGAGAATGGCAATACCCGGGTCTGCTGGGTGGACACTCATGATGTGCTTGCCGTGCCCTTCGATACCCCGGTGCCCGGCTATCAAAACAACACCGTGAATACCCTGCGATTATGGAAAGCCACGGCAACCGAGGAATTCGACCTGCAGGAATTCAACGCCGGCGATTATGCCGATTCGGTCGCGGCAAAAAACACCGCGGAAAATATCACCATGGTACTGTATCCCAACGATGCCAACGAAAATGGCAAGGAACTGCGGCTGCAGCAGCAGTATTTTCTGGCATCGGCCAGTCTCCAGGACATTCTGGCCAACTGGGTCGGGCGTCACGGTACGGACTTCTCCGAATTTGCCGAAAAAAACTGTTTTCAGCTCAACGATACCCACCCCAGCATCGCCGTTGCCGAACTGATGCGCCTGCTGATGGATATCTATGGCATGGGCTGGGACGATGCCTGGGAAATCATCAGTAAGACCATGGCTTATACCAACCATACGCTGCTTCCGGAAGCACTGGAAAAATGGTCGGTCAGTCTGTTTCAGAGACTGTTGCCCCGCTTGCTGGAAATCATCTACGAAATCAACGCCAAGTTCATGGCCCAGGTCTCCGCGCATTGGCCCGGTGATCTGGAGCGCATGGCGAGAATGTCGATTATCGAGGAAGGTGGCGAAAAACAGGTCATAATGGCTTACCTGGCCATCGTCGGCAGCTTCTCGGTCAATGGTGTCGCGGAACTGCATTCCACGCTGCTGCAGCAGGGCCTGTTCAATGATTTCTATCAGTTATGGCCGGAAAAATTCAACAATAAAACCAATGGCGTGACTCCCCGGCGCTGGCTGGCGGCATGCAATCCGGAGCTGGCCGAATTGATCACGGAACATATCGGTACGGGCTGGCTGAACGATCTGTCGCAGCTGCGCAAGCTGGCGCCACTGGCCGAAGACGCAAAATTTCGCAAGCGCTGGCATGAAGTCCAGCAGAGCGCCAAACAGCGGCTGGTCGAATACAAAAAGGCCGAGCTGGGCATCGAGCTGAATGTCGACTCGCTGTTCGACGTGCAGGTCAAGCGGATTCACGAATACAAGCGGCAGTTGCTGAATGTGCTGCATGTCATTCATCTCTACGATCGCATCAAGCGCGGTGATGCCGACAACTGGACCAACCGCTGCGTGCTGATTGGCGGCAAGGCTGCGCCGGGATATTACATGGCGAAACGGATCATCAAGCTGATCAACAATGTCGCCAATGTGGTCAATTCCGATCCGGACATCGGTGACCGGCTGAAGCTGGTTTTCCTGCCCAATTATCGGGTTTCGGCGATGTAAAAGATCTGTCCCGGAGCGGATCTCTCGGAACAGATCTCCACGGCTGGCAAGGAGGCATCGGGCACCGGAAACATGAAGTTCATGATGAACGGAGCCATTACCATCGGCACGCTTGATGGCGCCAATATCGAAATTCGCGAAGAGGTCGGGGAGGAGAATTTCTTTCTCTTCGGCTTGACTGAAAGCGAGGTCGAGGAGATGCGTCATCATTATGATCCGGTCTCGACCATCGAGCAGGACGATGATCTGAAGAGGGTGTTCAAGCTGCTGGAATGCGGGCATTTCAACCAGTTCGAACCGGGTATTTTCGACGATATCATTAATTCCATGAAGAGCCCGCATGATCCCTGGATGACCATTGCCGACTTCCGCAGTTTCATCGACGCCCAGCGGCGCGTCGAGCGGGCCTATCAGGATCAGGAGCGCTGGACCAGAATGAGCATCCTGAACTGTGCCTATAGCGGCAAGTTTTCCACGGACAGAACCATCAGCGATTACAATCGCGACATCTGGAAGCTGACACCGCTTCCGGTCGACACTGATTGATGCTGCATATTGTCCTGTACGAGCCGGAGATCCAGGCCAATACGGGCAATATCATCAGGCTGTGCGCCAACACCGGCGCGCGGCTGCATTTGATCGAGCCGCTGGGATTCGCTCTGGACGATAAGAAACTGCGCCGGGCGGGTCTCGATTACCATGAATTTGCCGATATCCTCACTTATCGGGACTACCGGCATTTTTGCCGGGAAGCCCGGCCGCAAAGGCTGCTGGCGCTGACCACCAGGGCGCGGAGAAAGCACACTGAAAGCGTCTATGAACAGGGGGATTTTCTGCTGTTTGGTCCGGAAACCCGGGGGTTGCCCGAGGCGGTGTTGCATGCCCTGGGTGAACAGTGCTGTCTGCGCATACCGATGCAGTCCTGCAGTCGCAGCCTGAATCTGTCCAATGCGGCGGCCATCGTCGTCTATGAGGCATGGCGGCAGCTGGGTTTCTCAGGCGCCGGGTGAGACCTGCCGGCAGCCGATTTTGCACTGCTGTCGGTATTTACGATAAAAAAGGCTTGTCGCGTTGCCGGTTCAGGCCTGCCGTTTTTTAGTCCACCAGTTGCTCAATCGGGCGAATTCCTGCAGTGTCAACGCTTCGGCGCGCAGGCCAGGGTCGATGCCAAGGCCGGCAATCTCTTCTGCGCTGAGTAGTTTTTTCAAGGGATTGCGCAGGGTCTTGCGGCGCTGGGAAAAGGCCTGGGTGACGATATGCCGAAAATCCTCCAGGTCGTCAATGGCAACCGGTGGTTTCGGGTGGGGCGTCAGTCTGATCACCGCCGACATGACTTTTGGCGGCGGCGTAAAGCTCTCCGGCGGTACCTCGAAGAGTTGTTCGGCAATGCAGTGGTACTGCACCATCAGTGAAAGCCGGCCATACTGTTTGCTGCCGGGAGCGGCGCAAATTCTGTCCACCAGTTCCTTCTGCAGCATGAAATGCATGTCCGCGATGCAGGCGGTATTTTCCAGCAGATGGAAGAGCAGCGGCGTGGAGATGTTGTAAGGCAGATTGCCGATGATGCGCAGCTGCAGCCTGTCCCTTGCCAGGCTGCAGAAATCGAATTGCAGGGCATCGGCGCTGTGTATGTGCAGCCTGTCAAAGTGCTGGAATTTTCGTTGCAGCAATGTCACCAGATCCCTGTCCAGTTCCACGATGTCGAGGGCTGCGCCGCTGTTCAGCAGTGCGGTGGTCAGAGCCCCCTGGCCGGGACCGATTTCCACCAGATGCTGGTCGGGCCGGGCGTCGATGGCCGCCAGAATATTGTCGACGACGCTGCCGTCATGCAGAAAATTCTGGCCGAAGCGTTTGCGTGCCCGGTGCGTCATGCGCCGCTGCCGAGCATTTCCGCGGCAGACTGCAGCGCGTATTCCAGGCTGCCGGGATTGGCCTTGCCAGTTCCGGCAAGTTCCAGAGCGGTGCCGTGATCCACCGAAGTACGGATCAGCGGCAGACCCAGTGAGATATTGACAGACTTGCCGAAGCCCATGTGCTTGAGCACCGGCAGCCCCTGATCGTGGTACATCGCCAGAATGGCATCGGCCCGGGACAGGTAATCCGGAGTGAAGACAGTATCGGCAGGCAGCGGTCCTTCCAGGGCCAATCCCTGAAGGCGCAGCCCTGCCAGCACCGGTTCGATGATTTCGATTTCCTCCCGGCCCAGATGTCCCCCTTCCCCGGCATGGGGGTTCAGGCCGCACACCAGTATTCTCGGATCGGCAATTGCCATGCGGGTCTGCAGTTCCTGGTGCAGGATGCGCAGCACAGTCCTCAGGCGGTTGTGAGTGATCGCCCTGCTGACCTCGGCCAGGGGCAGATGCGTGGTGGCCAGAGCGACGCGCAGGCCCGGTGTGGCGAGCATCATGACCGGCTGCCCGCCGCTGATGCCGGCAATGTATTCGGTATGCCCGCTGAAGGCGATGCCGGCGGCATTGATGATGCCTTTGTGCACGGGACCTGTGACCATGGCGGCAAACAGGCCGTCCAGACAGCCGCGTACAGCCCGGGTGATGGTCTTGAGTACGTAGCGGGCATTCGCCTCGTTCAGCTGCCCACTGACGGCCGGTGCCGTCAGTTCCACAGGCAATACAGCGATGCTGCCGGCGGTCTGCGGTACGGCAGGCCGGTCAGGGACGAATTCAGCAATGCTCAGCGGCAGGTCCAGCAGTTCCGCCCGCACTGCGAGCAGCTTCGGGTCGACGATGGCGACCAGTTCGAACGGCTGGCTTTGCTGCGCCAGCATGACGCAGAGATCGGGGCCTATTCCGGCTGGTTCGCCGGGGGTAAGGGCAATACGCGGTACTGTCTGTGTCGCTGGCATGGAGTTCCCTGGAAATGATCATCATTCTATCATTGACCTGCAGTTTGCGTCACTGCCATCAATTGAAGCAACAGGGCGAGCGTATATAAATCGCTGTGAAAAAAGCACCTTGGCTTACCACCCGGATTCCGCAAGCTGCATCCGGGAAAAGCAGCCTCATCCTGGCTACGCTCAGCACCTCAATGGAGGTTCTCCTGATGGAATGCCATATCCTTTTGGTTTGTCAGGATTATTATATGCGCTCGCCCTGATTGAAGAAACGACATAGGAAGCGCATCGATCACCGAAAGATGCGCTTCGTGCCGTAGGAGCGGCTTTAGCCACGATTGCAGCGCTGATTCTCAGAGCCAGACAGCCTCTCTCAGGCCAGGTGGATTCTCTCCAGGGCGCTGCGGGCGACATTGCCACGGCTGTCTTCGGCTTCTATGTAATAACGGATATCACCTGCCCCGACCGGCAGCGTCGCGGTATAGTAGTCCGCCGATACCTGTGCCCGGGTCTGGCTGGGGTAGGCGCCATGGTTACGCAATGGCAGGCGTATCTCTCGTATTGCGGTGCGCACCACCAGGGCAACCGATTTAAGGCCGGAGACATCGTGGATGAAGGTGTGCAGGGTCGCCTCACGCGGCGCGTCGTTGAGGCAGCCCTGTCCCCAGCATTTGCCACCGGGATTCTCCGGCGTCACCCAGGGTGGGAAAATCGTCGGCGCGGTACGGTCGTCACGGTTGCCCGCGATTCTCCGCAGTACCGCGCCGAGTTCCCGCCAGCCGCGATTGGCCGCTTCGGTGACCTGACTGTCCCAGAGCTGCTGGCCGGTCCAGTACCAGTAGCAGCTGGTCTCGGCGGTCAGCAGCAGGCGCTGCGCCTCCGGCAGGGCGGCGGCATCGGGCAGACTGTCCTCCACGCTATGCACCAGATTCTGGAAGGCGGTCAGTACCGCCCAGGAATTCAGGTCCGGAGAATAGGCCTGGTCGTAGCGGCTGAACCATTTCATGAACTGCGGGTCACCATTGTCGGCGCCGCTCCAGGAACCGGGTTCTATGTGTATTGCCAGCTTTGGATCCGGTGGGAAGCGTTCCAGGTAGTCGTCGATACCGGTCAGTTCGAAGCGTGGATCCTCCTGCAGCCAGCGCAGCATCTGCGCGGTGTTGTGGCCATAATAGCTGTCCGCGCCACCGCCGTGGTTGTCGCCATCGGAATGCAGCAGAAAGAAGGGCGGATGTCTGGCATCGAAGCTGCCGGTGCGTGCGATCTGCTCATGGACCTGCCCCAGTACGTCCGGATATTGCAGTGCGCCGAAGCCGCCGCGGGCATCCTCATTGCCGATGTAGCGCTCTGCAGGTATGGCGATGATCCTGTCCACCTGGCCATCAGGGGCTTCATAGGCCACATATTCAGGGCGCAGCAGTGCCGGGGAAATCTTCGAACCGGCCCAGACATTGTGCAGCTGCAGCCAGTCATCGACCGGCGGATTGGTCTGTTCGGCGGCATTGGGTGGCAGCATGCCCTCCTCGATGCCGGCATAGGGGTATTCTCGGCAGGCGCGGTAGCGGTGGATGGAATCGTAGATGACCGCTTCGATGCCAGCTTTTTTCAAGGCGGGAATCATACGCACATGGAAGGCGGTTTCCGGCGGAAACAGGGTTTTCGCGGCGGAGATTCCGAAGCTGCTCTGGATGATGTCCTGGTGCCATTGTATCTGCCGGACCATGTCCCGTTCCGGAATCAGCGGCATCAGCGGGTGAAAGTAACCAAAGGCGGTGAAGTTGAGGCGCGGATGACCCAGTGTGGTAT
>JAJRWJ010000407.1 GCA_024276805.1 Gammaproteobacteria bacterium | reverse complement strand
GGTGCCCATAATCAGACCAGTATGCTGGAAAGGATATGGCTGCTGACTGGAGCAGGCTGTCAACAAAAAAACGAGATGCAGGCAGAACCATACACCTCGTTGACTATGAACGGTTTTCATTTGCTTGCTGTTTGACTGCAGCTCAGATCCCTCCCGCTGGTCGGGACTGGTCTGTGATGCAAAACTCAGTTTTCTTCAGCAATGGCTACAACAAGGCCCATCGCATCGGCCGATGCGCCCTGCATGGCAACAGCTTCCCGAACCTGCGGAAAATCCTTATCCACCAAAATCATCCAGGAAGATATGATCGCTTTCCACGCCGATATCTTCGAGCATCTTGATCACCGCGGCATTCATCATCGGCGGTCCACACATGTAGAATTCACAGTCTTCAGGGGCCGGATGGTCTTTCAGGTAATTTTCGTAGATCACTTCGTGAATGAATCCGGTATAGCCCTTCCAGTTGTCTTCCGGCAAGGGGTCCGACAGTGCGCAGTGCCATTCGAAATTGTCGTTCTCCTTGGCCAGCATATCGAAGTCTTCCACATAGAACATCTCCCGCTTGCTGCGCGCTCCATACCAGAAGGTCATTTTCCGTTTGGATTTCAGGCGCCGCAACTGATCGAAGATGTGCGAACGCATCGGCGCCATACCGGCGCCACCGCCGATGAAGACCATTTCGTTGTCGGTATCCTTGGCGAAGAATTCACCATAGGGGCCGGAAATGATGCATTTGTCACCCGGCTTCAGGGCGAAGATATAGGAAGACATGATGCCCGGCGGAACGTTGTCCGGAGCGCCGGGAGGCGGTGTCGCGATGCGCACGTTGAGCATGATGTCCTTTTCCAGCGGATAGCTGGCCATGGAATAGGCGCGCAGCGCTTCTTCCTTGACATCGGAGACGTAGCGCCATAGATCGTATTTGTCCCAGTCTTCGCGGAACTCCTCTTCGATATCGAAATCGGCGTATTTCACGACATGCGGCGGACATTCGATCTGTATATAGCCGCCGGCGCGATAATTGATCGTTTCGCCTTCAGGCAGTTCCAGCACCAGTTCCTTGATGAAGGTCGCCACGTTGTGGTTGGATTTTACCGTGCATTGCCACTTCTTGACGCCAAACACTTCCTCGGGCACGACAATCTTCATGTTTTGCTTGACTGTCACCTGGCAGGACAGTCGGTCCCCTTCGGCCGCTTCACGCTTGGTGATATGGGATCGTTCGGTGGGCAGGATCTCGCCACCACCTTCCAGCACCTTGACCCGGCACTGTGCGCAGGTGCCGCCACCGCCACAGGCCGAAGGCACGAACAGGCCGCTGTCGGCCAGTGCGGTCAACAGTTTGGAACCGACCGGGACATGGATATCCTTTTCATCGTTGATCAGAATATCGACATCCCCGGAGGCAACCAGCTTGCTCTTGGCGCCGACGATGATAAACACCAGCGCAATGACGATGAGCGTAAAAAATATAACTCCTAATAAAATTTCCAGCATTACTGTAACCTTAGAGTTGAATTCCAGAGAAGGCCATGAAGCCCAGAGACATCAGGCCGGCAGTGATGAAGGTGATACCCAATCCCTCGAGCCCCTTAGGTATATCACTGTATTTCAGCTTTTCACGAACCCCGGCCATTACGGTAATGGCCAACGCCCAGCCAAAGCCACTGCCGACGCCATAGACGACACTCTCATTGAAGGTGTAGTCGCGTTCTATCATGAACAGACTGCCGCCCAGAATCGCGCAGTTGACCGTGATCAATGGCAGAAAAACGCCCAGTGCATGGTATAGAGCCGGAAAAAATTTATCCAGCACCATTTCCAGAATCTGCACCAGCGCGGCAATCACACCGATACAGCTCAACAATGCCAGAAAACTCAGGTCCACGCCTTCGATGCCCATCCACACCAGGGCGTCTTCCTTCAACAGCTTGTGGTAGATGAAATTGTTCGCCGGTACGGTGATGGCCTGCACCACCATGACCGCGACCCCCAGGCCGATGGCCGTGGAGATCTTCTTCGAAACCGCCAGGAATGTGCACATTCCCAGGAAGAAGGCCAGCGCCAGGTTTTCAATGAAAACCGCCTTGATAAATAAACTGAGATAATCCGCCATCAGTGATGCCCTCCTTCACCATGTGCTATTTCCATGATTTTGAAATCCGCTTCTTCCCGCTGCACCGGCTTCCACTGGCGGAACACCCAGATGATCATGCCAATGATAAAGAAGGCGCTGGGGGGCAGCAGCATCAAACCGTTTGGATCATACCAGCCGCCATCTTTGGTGAGCTGGAATATCTCGATACCCAGCAGCTTACCCGATCCGAACAACTCCCGGAAAAAAGCCACGATGACCAGGATCAGACTGTAGCCCAGGCCGTTGCCGATGCCATCCATGAAGCTTTGCAACGGCGGATTTTTCATCGCATAGGCTTCGGCACGGCCCATGACGATACAGTTGGTGATGATCAGGCCAACGAACACCGACAACTGTTTGCTGATGTCATAGGCGAACGCCTTGAGTATCTGATCGACGACGATTACCAGCGAGGCGATGATGGTCATCTGCACGATAATGCGAATGCTGCTGGGAATATGATTTCTGATGGTACTGATCGCGGCGCTGGAACAGGCGGTCACAGATGTCAGCGCCACAGCCATGATCAGGGATGTGGACATCTGCGAGGTGACCGCCAGTGCGGAACAAATACCAAGCACCTGCAGGGTGATTGGATTCTCATTGATCAGCGGCGTGACCAGTACTTTTTTTGTTTCACTATTGATGACTGCACTCATGATTTTACCCTACCCCGTTTTGTCTTATTTTCGCCAAATAAGGCGCAAAACCTTCCTCGCTCATCCAGTAGCGCACCAGGTTGGTTACCCCCCGGCTGGTCAGCGTCGCGCCAGCCAGGCCATCGACCTGATATTCCGAACCCGGTTTGCCGGGATCGACCACACCCTTGATCAATTCCAGTGCCGGTTGACCGGATTCGGCATAGACTTTTTTTCCTTTCCACAGCGCCCGCCAGTTGGGATTGACCACTTCACCGCCCAGACCCGGCGTTTCCGCCTGATCATAGAAATTGATGCTCTGTACCGTCTGCCCATCGGCATCCAGGGCCAAAAAGCCATACATCGTCGACCATAGCCCATAGCCGTGCACGGGCAGGATGATCGACTGGATCTGGCCATCGCTGCTTTTTACCAGATAGACCTTCGCCAGTTTCGCCTTGACCTTGATCGAGGCAATGTCTTTCTCGGGAGGAATACGCTCGCTCAGCGCCGGGTCCTTGGCGGCCTTGCGCTGGTCATAGGCATCCACATCGATATCCTCGACATAGTCGCCGCTTGCCAGATCGACAATTTTTGCCTCGATCTTTTCCGCAAATGCGCTGTCGATGTCCATTCCAGGCTCCAGGATTCCGGCAACCTCGAGAATGTTCTTCTTCATATCCAGCGCCTTGTTGTGCTGTTGTATCGGCTTCAGCGCGACGGCGGCGAAAGACACCAGAATGGCGCAGACGAAGCAGATCGACAAGGCGATGGCGATGGTCTTTTCCAGGCTGTCATTGTGCATCGCCAGAACTTTGTCCCGGTAAGCCCTGGCTTTCTCCAGGTAAGGTTCCAGTTTTTCCATATAAGGCTCGAACTTCTGCAAGGATTGGGATTTTTTCGCTTCATTGGGCATGACGTTTTATCCTTCTTCTGATATTTGCCTGGACAACAAAATAATCGATGATCGGCGCAAACATGTTGGCGAACAGAATCGAAAGCATCATGCCTTCCGGAAAAGCGGGATTGACCACCCGGATCAACACCACCATCACACCGATCAGCATACCGAAAATCCAGCGTCCGGTATCGGTCATTGCCGCGCTGACCGGATCGGTGGCCATGTATACCATGCCAAAGGCAAAGCCTCCCAATGTCAGATGCCAGTACCAGGGCAAGGCAAACATCGGGTTGCTGTCGCTGCCTATCAGGTTGAAGGTCAGGGACATCAACACCATGCCGGCAAAAACTCCGCCCATGATCCGGTAGGAAGCCACCCGGGTATACAGCAGAAACGCGGCACCAATGAAAATTGCCAGTGTCGAGGTTTCGCCGATGGAACCCGGCATGAAACCGAAGAAGGTCTGAAACCAGCCATAATCCGCTGCATAGACGGCATCCAGGCCGCCTGATGCGGCCAGACCCAGCGGCGTCGCGGCGGTGAATCCGTCGATGCCGACCCATACCGAATCACCCGAGATCGATGCCGGATAGGCGAAGAACAGAAAGGCGCGACCAGTCAGCGCCGGATTGAGAAAGTTCTTGCCGGTGCCGCCGAATACTTCCTTGCCGATCACGATGCCGAAGGAAATGCCCAGGGCCACCTGCCACAAGGGGATATCCGGCGGCATGATCAGGGTGTAGAGCATCGATGAAACCAGAAACCCTTCATTGATCTCATGGCCGCGTACCGTCGCGAACAGGACTTCCCAAATGCCGCCTACGGCCAGTGTGACGATATAGATGGGCAGGAAGAAAAGCGCACCATGTACCAGGCAGGACAGAGGGTTGGCGGGATTGTAGCCAAACCATGACATGATGGAATCACGCCAGCTGCCGGCCTTCTCCAGACCCAGCGCTTCGATGGCCAGGTTGGCCTGATAACCGCTGTTGTACATCGCCATCAGGATACAGAAAAACGTGGCGATGACGACAAAGGTCATGGTGCGCTTGAGGTCGTTGCCATCACGTACATGGGTGGTGCCGCGTGTTACTTCGGCGGGTGTATAGATGAACGTATCGACCATCTCATAGAGGCCATAGTAGCGTTCAAATTTCCCGCCTTTGGTAAAATACGGCTCTATCGAATCTAGAATATCTCTGGCCGACATTATCCTTCCTTCTCAATTTTAGTTAAATTTGCTCTCAAAACAGGTGCAAAATCATGTTTTCCCGGATCGACAAACGTTAACAGGGACATATCCTCCTCATCCAGTTCCAGACAACCCAGCATTTGCGCCTGATCGGTGTCACCGACCACCAGCGCTTTCACCAGCGGGGTTGGCAGAATATCCATGGGCATGACCGTCTCATAGACGCCGACTGGAACAATCGCCCTGTTACTGCCATTTTTATTGGTGGTAAAGGCAAAACGTCGGCCGCTATCCCGGTCTCTGCTGGAAATATAGACATTCAATGCCGAATATTTGTTTTCTCCGGGAACTATCCAGCCGAAAAACTCTCGCTGCCGGCCTTCTTTCAACACCGAAATCTGGTTATGGTAGCAGCGCAGATAACTGGCCCAGTTTGTGGCGCGGTGACCATACAAAACGGAGCCAGAAATAACCCGGTTTTCACCAGGCTGCAGTTCATCCTTCAACAAATCCAGGGTGTTTGCGCCGAACCGGGTGCGCAGCAGCCGCGGCTTTTTTACCGCCGGACCGGCCAGGGATATCACTCTTTCGGTATTCAGCTTGCCGGTGGTGAACAATGCGCCGATGGCCAGCACTGCCTGATAATCGAGATGCCAGACAAATTTATCGGCATTGACCGGATCGAGGAAATGAATATGTGTGCCGGGCAAACCGGCAGGATGCGGACCGGAGAATTCGGCAGTAACGACAGAAGCATTGCTGCCGGTGGCAATGTCGGCGCCGGTGGCTTTGCAAACGAAAACCTTGCCTTGGGTCAGTTTGGCAATGACTTCCAGACCATTGACAAAATCCGCTTTGCGTTCCTTGATGATGACTACCGGATCGGCCGCCAGAGGACTGGTATCGATTGCTGTAACGAAGATGGAGTTTGGAGTGCTGTCTGGCGCCGGTATTTTGCCATAGGGACGGGCGCGCAGCGTGGTCCACAGCCCCGATGCCAGGAGATTTTCCTTGACCTGCCCGGCGCTCAGGCCTGGCAAATCCTTTTCACTGTATTCCTGGAAAGTTTCCTGGGCGGTTCCTTTCAGTTCGATGACGACCGACTGCAGTACACGCTTCGCTCCGCGATGAATGGCTTTCACTTCTCCTGCGCCCGGAGAGGTAAAATTGACGCCCGGATTCTTCTTGTCGGTAAACAGAGCCTGGCCCAGTTTGACCTTGTCCCCTTCGTTGACCAGCATTTTGGGCTTCATGCCGAGATATTCCATCCCCAGAATGGCAACGCTGCTAACCTTGTTGCCTTTCTCAATTACTTGTTTGGGTTCCCCGGTAATAGGGAGATCCAAACCCTTATCGATTTTAAATTGCATAGTGAATAAGCCTGCTCTCCAGTCAAGTTGTGGTAAAACCACCCGCCGATTCAAATGCGTTGAATACGGAGGCACTCCAAAACGTAAAACGCGAATATTAGATCACAAAACCGGTTTTTCCTCAATGTCGGGATTTTTTTAATGGCAGCCGGGTCGAAAACGATCAGGCATGTGAAAATCCGACCAGATACGCCG
>JAJRWJ010000406.1 GCA_024276805.1 Gammaproteobacteria bacterium | reverse complement strand
GGAAGCGTGGCCTGCGAATAAAACCCATAAGCCATGCCTTCCTTGACACTCTCCTTGGGCTGTTCATCGTCATCGGTGTTTTCGGCATCAGTCAATAATTCCTGTTCATCGACAAACACTTTCAATACCTTGAATGGCGCTTTTTTCAAATCGACTTTGGCTTTTTTTGCATAAATCGTAATCATCTCTTCGATGCTGGTATAGATTTCGGCATCCATGCCGAGCACCAGCTGTAATTCCTCGATGGTTTCGAAAGGGCCATTGCGTGGACCATAGTCCTTGCCCGCCGCTTCATATTCACTTTGCTCGGCGCCATTCAAACGGTGCAAATCATTTTTATCGCGCCAGTCCAGAATCGCATCAGCCAGCTCGGTTGCCTTGACTTCATCGACCGCAACGCTTTCAAACATTTTCACCAGGGTTCCCTGATCAGCGTAATTCAGGTCGATCTTGCCGGTCTCGGCGATAACCCGGACTTTCATCTTTGCCCCGGAAAAATCGAATTCCCTGATTTCGCCATCGACGCCCCAGCGCTGCTCCGGATCGTTTATCATCAGCATCAGCATCGCATAATAGACACCGGCTTCGGCCAAAGCGCCTGCCCTGCTTTGCGATTTTATGTTGGCCGTCAGGGTCGCTTCGCGGCGCATCGTGGTCGAGAAGCTGGCGGCCATGATGGTCAACACCACCGTGACCCATAGCACGATGACCAGCGCGACGCCCTGCTGATCAGCCGACCCGGCAGGTTCAGCGCGCATCGCTGTCTTGCGCCATTTTCAGCGCGACGACAATTGTCGGCCAAGCCTTTTCATCTTCCAGTTCGATCTCGACCTTGACCATTTGCGGCAAATCCGGTATGTCCAGCCATTCGTTATGCCATTCCGGCTCATCGCCGGCTTCTTTTGCTCCCCAGTAGGCCAGTTGAAAATTCTTGATATCCTCCAGTATCGTGACATCGTCAATGTCTGCTTCCTGGGCGTCCAGTGATGGCAAAAAAGGCTGCAATGCAACACGCAAGATTGATTCACTGCCGTCATCCCATTCCACCTTGAACAGGTGCGGCCCGCTTCGCCCGGCACTGACCGGCAAAAGCGCAACGAATTGAATTTTGTGCTCTTCTCCCTGAAAAAAATATTCCTGCTCCTGATCGTCCGGCTGTTGTTTTTTATCAGGCAACGCCAATGCGCTGCGCAGATGTGTTCTGAAAAAATTCTGGATCACGGTCATCTGGCTGACTTTCTGCATATGTGTTTCTCCAGCTTCCCAGCTGCGAATACATATGCGCATACTGCCAAACAACAGCACCATCATGATTCCCAGGATGCTGGTTGCTATCAGCACCTCCAGCAGAGTAAAGCCCGCTGCTCCAGGATCTGTGCCATGCAAACCGGTGTGCCGCATAATCAGTCAATCCTGTTCGCGCTGTCCCAGGCGCAACGAGCTCAATGTAAAAGAGCGCTGCGTATTTCCCGATGGCCAGCTGACAGTGATGTCGATTCGATAGGGAATCACCGGCGCCGAATCCGGATCCCAGGCATCCACGTCGGGTGTAAATACTCGGGTATCGATCCTCCAGCTATAGATCCCATTGCTTTCCCCGTGTTGTTCCCCTTCGGCAAGATCTTCCTCGATACCGACTGTCGCCAACAGAGACTCGGCAATCTGCACCGCTTCGGCATAATTGCCGGTTATCTCCGCCACACGGACTCCGCCGGAAAATATTTTCAGCAGGATTCCTAACATTATAGATAAGATCGAGAAAGCGACTAAAATTTCCAGCAGGGAAAACCCCCGCTGCCATTTTCCGTCAACTTTCTGCAGCATCTTCATGTGTTTCTACCAGTCCGGTGAGCCAGTTGACATCGATGGAACGTTTACGACCATTGTTTATCAGCTCGATTCTGCCTCCTGACGAAGAGCCGTCGGAAAAAAACACAATGCTGCCCTGCTCTTCACCGACTACCTGTGAAGCCGCCGTGTATACCGAAATCTCGATGTCTTCAGGTATGGAATAGTTTTTTTCGATGCCGCTGACCTGATAATAACGTTGCTCCAGATTGACGATGAATTCAGCGGGTTTCTGATCGGTTACCGCCTTCATCCGGGCAAAACGCAGCCCCGATGCTATTTCCCTGGTGATACTGATGAACTTGACCGATGAGGTTCTCGACGAAAACCGCGGCGCAACGACGCTCATGATGATCACGGCAATGACCAGGACGATCATGATTTCCACCAGGGAAAAACCATCTCCCTGCGCAATGACGCCTGCGCGACCGCTTTTTATGTTGTAGATCAACCGCTTGCCGTCAACTATCGACAATGGAGAGTGCCATCATTCCCAGCTGCCCTGGTCCTGATCTTCTCCTTCGCCACCTTCGGCGCCATCCGCACCCAGGGAATAGATGTCGAAATCGCCATGTTCACCTGGAAACCGGTACACGTATTCTTTATTCCATGGATCCTTGGGGATGACGTTTTTGCGTAAATAAGGCCCATTCCAGCCACTGATCTGTCCCGGGTTTTCCACCAGGGCGGACAGCCCCTCGCTGGTCGACGGGTAAGTTCCCACATCGAGTTTGTACATATCCAGCGCCGCGGCCAGATCCTGAATCTGCACTTTCGCGGCTTTGGTCTTGGATCCTCCCAGATGCTTCATGACCTGGGGACCAACCAGCCCCGCCAGCAAGCCGATGATGGACAAGACCACCAACAGCTCGATCAAGGTAAAACCCTTGCTGTTATTCCGTTCGACTTTGTTCAAATACATCTTTCACCTCTAGTTAATATTTTATTCACTGCTGATCGATGACCTTTCAAAAGGCCAGATCATTGACACTCAAAATAGCCATCAAAATCGATATGATAATGCCGGCAATAACCACGCCAAGACCGAGAATCAGCATCGGCTCCAGAAGCGCCAGCATGCGCTGAATGGTAATGCGTAATTCCTTGTCATAGGTTTCGGATACTTTCATCAGCATTTCCTCCAGTTTCCCCGATTCTTCGCCCATGCGAATCATCTGCACCGCCAATTTTGGAAACTGTCCCGAATCGACCAATGCCTTGGACAAGCCCTTGCCATTTCTGAGATTCATTTCCGCCTCATCCAGAACCTCAACCAGACACAGATTACCAATCGTACCTTTAGCAATAATTAACGCCGCCAACAAAGAGACCCCGTTGACCAGTAAAGTTCCCAGGGTGCGGCACAGATTGGCCGTTTCCAGCTGGCGAATAATTTCCCCGGCCAGAGGCAAAGCCAATATTCGCTGGTCCAGGGCCCGCTTCCGAACCGGGTTTTCGGTCAGGAACCTGAGCAGATAGACGCTCAGAATAAACAGTACCAGCAACAACCACCAGTAG
>JAJRWJ010000405.1 GCA_024276805.1 Gammaproteobacteria bacterium | reverse complement strand
GGCAGAAAACTATTTTCCGGGAATATCGCCCCAAAGCAGTTTATGCAACTGCACCTGGAAGCGGACCGGCAGCTGGTCGGCAAGAATCTGCTCGGCGAGTTGTGTCGGATCCTGCCGCCCCATGCTTGGTGAAAAAAGCACTTGGCAGCGGGACGTCAAATCGTAGCGCTCCAGGATTTCCTTGCTCCAGCGGTAATCTTCACTGCTGCCGACGACAAATTTGACCTGATCGCGCGCACCGAGATATTCCAGATTATGATAGAGATTGCGCTCCATCTCACCAGACTCGGGGGTTTTCAGGTCCATCACCTTGATGATTCTTGGGTCGACGTCGGCGATATCGAAAGCGCCGCTGGTTTCCAGGGAAACCGTATACTCCAGATCGGCCAGATGCCGCAGCAATTCGTGGCAGCCCTGCTGCAGCAAGGGTTCGCCACCGGTGACGGTCACATAGCGGCTCTGGTATCGGGTAACCTCGGTCAAAATGTCATCGATGGTCATTTTTTCACCACCGGAAAAGGCATAGGCCGTATCGCAATAGGTACATCTCAGCGGACAACCGGTCAAACGAATAAATACCGTCGGAATACCGATGCTATTCGACTCACCCTGCAGAGAATAAAAAATCTCTGTGATACGCAATACCGTCATGGAGACTTGACTTCACCCAGCTGCTGCAGTTTTTTTTCCGCCAGATGCGCGGCAGTCGTGCCGGGATAACGGGTGACCAACGAATTCAGGTATTCCTTGGCCTTGGCGACATTGTTTTGTTCAGCCGCGATAAAACCCAGCTTGAGCATGGCATCCGGTACTTTCGGGCTGTCCGGATACTCGCCAATGAGCTTGCTGAAGGCCAGCCGGGCGGCATCGGTCTCCCGATTGACTTTATAGGCCTCACCCAGCCAGTACTGCGCGTTGTCCGCATATTCACCGCCGGGATAATCGACCAGCAATTGTTTGAACAGGCTGATCGCCTGACTGTAATGGCCGTTGCGCAGCTTGTCATAGGCCTGCTGATAACGCTTTTTCTCCCCGGCGCTGGTCTTTTTTGGCGGCGCACGCCTGACCACCGCAGCTGGCTTTGCCTTGACTGCCGTCGACCTGGCTGCAGGCGCTTCACCACCTTCCAGTTTCAGCAGTCGCTGATCGAGATCGGCATAGATGTTTTGCTGCCGCTTGCGCATCTGCTCGATGCTAAAGCTTTGCTCTTCGATTTGTCCACGCAGCTGCTGCACTTCATGTTGCAGTTGTTCCAGCCTGCCCAGCATTTCCAGCAGCGACTGGTTCGAGGTGGATTGCGACCGGTAGGCGGAACCATCGGCATAACTGGAATTGTCGATGATCGGTGGCAGCGGCTGTGGCTCGCCCAGGGCAACGCCAGAAACGCACATCATCAGAAATAATAGCTGTTTCATTAATTTACTTGATAAACCAGTTCTACACGGCGATTCAGCTGCCAGGCAGCTTCATCATGTTCATAGGCGGCAGGCTTTTCTTCACCATAACTGACAATTTCCAGCTGTCCCGGTGAAACCCCCTCCACCTCCAGCATTCTGGCCACCGCCTTGGCGCGCTGTTCTCCAAGGGCTATATTATATTCCCGGGAGCCGCGCTCGTCGGCATGCCCTTCCAGCGTGACGCGCTGCTGCGGATGGGCAAGCAAATATTGGGCATGGGCGGAAATCACTGGAATAAAGGCATCCTGAACCTGGCTGCTGTCATACATGAAATAGATGGTGCGCTTCGACAGGGGACTCTGGGGATCATCGAAACTGCCGCCCAGTGATGCCGTTTCACCCCCCAGCCCCTGAGTTTCGGTGCCGGAGATGGACGAACCGTCACCATAGCCGCTGGTCGTGGCGCCATATCCGCCATCACTGCCCTGGCCTTCTGCAGCCGGATTCTCGTCGCTATCGCCGAAGGTGCTGCAGCCGGCAAGCAGCCATATCAACAGCAGGCCCAATACTGGTTTGAATAATTTCATCTGTGCATTCTCCTAAATTGTCGTCGTCAAATCAATAACCACATGCATAAGATATGAAATGGCATTGATCCCTTTAACTGCTGGCTGCCGTTTCAGCAACAATCATATACCGGCCCCTGATTATTTTCACATTGCCAAGCCATTGTATGGGCAACTCAAGGCCCCCAGGCCGGCTCTCTTACTTCACCCTGATTGAAGACCAGCTTCTGGCGCATCTTGCCATCCAGCGACACGATGGACAAAAAGCCATTTGCACCCTGTCTGGAAGCATACAGTATCATGCTGCCGTTTGGCGCAAAACTGGGTGATTCATCCAGGGTTCCGTCGGTCAGCACCTGGATTTCCCGGGTCTGCATATTCATCACGGCAATGCGATAATCGCCGCCATTGGCATGCACCATTGCCAGCCACTTGCCATCCGGTGAAAAAACCCCACGGGCATTGTAGTCGCCTGCAAAGGTGATCCTCCGGGCTCTGCCGCCGTGGCTGGGCACCATGTACAGCTGTGGTTTTCCGCCACGGTCCGAGGTAAAGACAATATTCCGCCCATCGGGAGACCAGGTCGGTTCGGTATCGATGGCAAAGCTCTTGGTCAATTTCACCAGCGCCCGTGTCGCCAGATGCAGAATATAGATATCCGGACTGCCATCCCTGGACAGCGTCATGGCCAGCCGCGTACCATCCGGAGACCAGCTCGGTGCACCATTGATCCCGGGAAAAGCGGAAATTCTCTCTCTTTTGCCACTCGCCAGAGTCTGCAGATAAATCGCCGATGATTTACGTTCAAAGGATACATAGGCGATCTTCCTGCCATCCGGGGACCAGGCCGGCGACATCAGGGGTTCCGACGAAATGGCGATAGACTGCGGGTCGAAGCCATCGGCATCGGCCACCTGCAGTTTGTAGGTTTTTTTTCCAGCGGGCTTTATCACACTGGTTATGTAAGCGATCCTGCTGTTGAAAACACCCTTTTTACCGGTCAGTTTTTCATAGATCAAATCACTGATGTGATGTGCCGTCCTGCGCAATTCATGATCCGTCACCGACATCCGATAACCCAGCAACTGCTCACCCTTGTAGACATCGAACAGCTGAAATTCAATATTGAATCTGCCGCGTTGCCCGGCAACCCGGCCTATTACCAGAAAGTCCTGCCCCAAGGCCCGCCAGTTGCGAAACTTCACCTTCGCGGGACTGCTCGGCCTGGTCAGCATATCCCTCTCTGGCAATGTTTTAAAATAACCGCTGCGGCTTAAATCCGACTTAATGATCCCGGTGACATCGATCGGCTGGCTCGCTGCCGCGCCATGCCAGGCAAAAGGCACGATGGCTATAGGCACCGCAGTTTCGATGCCCTCGGTGATTTCAATGGTCAGGGCAGCCCGGGCAGACATCGTCCCGACAGCGGACATACCCACCAGCACTGTCAAAAGAAAACTTCTCAAATAATCCATCACGTTGCTCAAACCCGTTCTGTTGCTGTGTTAATGTTCATTGCTCCCTGCCGGCATGGACCTTTTCCTGCCTGATTTGTCCGCAGTAACTG
>JAJRWJ010000404.1 GCA_024276805.1 Gammaproteobacteria bacterium | reverse complement strand
TGTTGTCGCCGGAAAAAACCTATACCAGAAAATTAAAGGAAATACTCCTTGCCTTCAAAATAGAACGTGAATTTTCCAAAGATGAAATACTGCAGCTGTATTTAAACAAAATTTACCTGGGCCACCATGCCTATGGGATTGCCGCAGCCGCCCAGGTATATTACGGCAAATCCCTGAAGGAATTGACGCTCGCCGAACAGGCGATGATTGCAGGATTGCCGAAAGCACCATCAAAATACAACCCGGTCACCAACGCCATTCGTGCCAAACAGAGACGTGACTATGTGTTACGCCGAATGCTGTCACTCAATTATATTTCCCAACAGGACTTTGACGTCAATGTAGAGCTGCCTATCACTGCCAGACTGCACTATCAAAAGGCCGAACTGTCAGCACCCTATGTAGCGGAAATGGTGCGCACGGAAATGTTTCGTGAATTTGGTGACGAAGCCTATACATCCGGTCTGAAAGTCTATACAACGCTCAGGAAACCTCTGCAAAAGGCTGCTGACCAAGCTTTAAGAGCCGCCCTGCACGACTATGATCGTCGCCACGGCTATAGAGGCCACCCCCCTCCAAAAAATACTGAAGAGGCATTGCTGCACAGCAGAAAAGTTGGCGACACTCTTCCGGCAATCGTGGAAAATGTTGCCCAGAACCAGGTGACTGCGCGTTTGAAAAATGATGCAGGCATCGTCATTCCATGGAAAAACATACAATGGGCCCGGCAATTCAAATCCCGGAACCGCAGAGGCTCGGGCCTTAAATCGCCAGCCAGCATCATCAAACCCGGAGATTTGATCCGCGTCAGAAAACTGGATGATGATACCTGGGCGCTGTCACAAATCCCCGAGGTGGAAGGGGCCTTTGTCGCGCTCAATCCAGTCAACGGTGCAATCGTTGCCTTGTCTGGAGGCTTTGACTATCGACGCAACAAATTCAATCGGGTCACGCAATCGAAGCGTCAACCCGGTTCCGGCTTCAAACCAATCATCTATACCACGGCCCTGGAGGAAGGCTTCACCCCCGCCAGCATCATCAATGATGCTCCCATAGTCATTGCCGACCCGACCCAGGAAAGTGAATGGCGTCCGGAAAATTACAGCAGAAAATTTTTTGGTCCCACCCGGTTACGCATTGGATTGATCAAATCCAGAAATCTGATTTCCATTCGTCTGCTGCGTAAATTGGGCATCTCCAGGGTCATCGCCACCGCCGAGCGCTTTGGTCTGCAGCCCCGGCAACTGCCTAGAAGCCTGTCTCTGGCACTTGGCAGCGGCTATGCCAACCCACTGCAAATGGCCAGAATCTACGCGGTTTTTGCCAATGGTGGATTTCTCATCGACCCTTACCTTATAGACAAGGTTGAAGCGAGCAACGGCGATGTGCTGTATCAGGCCTTTCCGAAAATTGCCTGCCCGAAGTGCAGCGAAAACCACGATTCAGGCGCTGAATATGCACCGAGAATCATTTCCCCGCAAATCAACTTCCTGATGAATTCCTTACTGCGCGATGTTGTACAAAGGGGCACCGCCACCAAGGCAAAGCGCTTGGGAAGAAAGGATCTTGCCGGAAAAACCGGTACAACCAACCAGCAGCGCGATGCCTGGTTCAATGGTTTTGTGACATCCACGATCGCAGCGACGGCCTGGGTTGGCTTCGATGATTCAAGACCCTTGGGCAGGCGGGAAACCGGCGGCAAAGCGGCACTGCCGATGTGGATTTATTTCATGCAAAAGGCTTTACAGGATGTTCCCGAGCAGCCTTTGACGCCTCCCGAAGGAATCATCCAGGCCTATATCGATCCCGGCAGCGGCTTGCTGGCAGCGCCAGACAGCAAATCCGGCATTTGGGAGTATTTTCAGGAGGGCCTTGCTCCCAGCGATTTTGCCTCTCGTGAATCGACACAGACCCGGCAAAGCGGTGAAGTGTCGGTCGAAACGCTTTTTTAACAGGCAGGTTCAGCAGCGATCATCGGACAGGCGCCATAGCTAATCTTGAACTGCACATACATCCCTGTATCGAGTCAGCGCTGTAACCAATAACAGCTTTGGGTTTCGTCAACGTCGCTGCTTGATGGGTACATAATCCCGCTGCCCGGAGCCGACATACAACTGTCTGGGCCGGCCAATACGGTGTGTTGGCTCAGACATCATCTCCAGCCAGTGGGAAACCCAGCCTGCAGTGCGGGCAATGGCAAACATCACGGTAAACATGTCGACGGGGATATTGAGTGCTTTGTAGATTATCCCGGAATAGAAATCGACATTGGGGTAAAGCTTCTTCTCGATGAAATACTCATCCTGCAGGGCATATTCTTCCAATGCCAGCGCCAGTTCGAACAAGGGATCCTTATTGGAAAGCCTTTCCAGAACATCGTAGCAGGTCTTGCGGATGATGGTCGCCCGGGGATCGAAATTCTTGTAGACCCGATGTCCAAAGCCCATCAGTCTGAAAGGATCGTTGGGATCTCTGGCCTTGGCAATAAACTCCGGAATCTTGTCTGCCGTACCAATTTCCGCCAGCATGCTCAACACCGCTTCATTGGCTCCGCCATGCGCCGGCCCCCACAATGCGGCAATGCCCGCGGCGATGCAGGCGTAGGGATTGGCGCCGGTACTGCTGGCCAGCCGGACTGTCGAGGTACTGGCGTTCTGCTCGTGATCCGCATGCAGAATCAAAAGTAAATTCAATGCTTTTACCGCTACCGGATCGA
>JAJRWJ010000403.1 GCA_024276805.1 Gammaproteobacteria bacterium | reverse complement strand
GGGTGGCTCCATGCGCCAGAAAATCTATCCGGACCCACACCCACAGGGTGTCTGGGATGCCAGCAATTACGGGTACATCTTCATTCATATCGTCAACAGCGAAATGTATCGTGAAATAACCGGCCTGGATCCACCGGCCACACCAATCGAGGCAAAGACCTACACCGCCTGCGGACTGCCCTGGTTCGATCTGTATGACGAAGAGCTGGGCGATGTACCTGCTGCAGAAATTCTGGAAGAGGTCAAATCCATCGCCGGACAGGACAAAGAGAAAGGAATTGCCGCTACCGGGGAATCGCTTACCATCCCGGAAACACAGATCAGGAAGCTGCGCCCGGAAGATTGACTT
This sequence comes from Gammaproteobacteria bacterium, assembly GCA_024276805.1. Taxonomy (GTDB): domain Bacteria; phylum Pseudomonadota; class Gammaproteobacteria; order Methylococcales; family Methylomonadaceae; genus JANEMG01. The sequence continues at coordinate 3,275 of JAJRWJ010000403.1, read as the reverse complement.
CCTACGCGCCTGCAGTCATGCCAAAGACTTGTAATTCCGGGGTTAAATGAATTTTACCCCGGCTGTCTTCACCAACCAGGAGAACAACCATGACTGAAATTAAAAAAATATGTTTCGACCGGATTCTGCCGCGCGATCTGAACCGTCCTCAACGTGTCATGATGCCGGCCGAGGGTGGCCCTGCACGAGCGATTGTCCTGTTCCGCAAATTGTGGATCAATGGCTCCAGCCTCCGGGTGCGCTTTATGGAAGGCACTGAACGGCAAAAGGCCATTACCAGAGAACAGGCATTTTGGTGGACAGAACATGCCAATCTGAGCTTCGATTTCAATGATGCTCCCGACGCCGAAATCCGTATCACCTTCAACGACAGCGATGGCGCCTGGTCCTATATCGGCACTGACGCCACGGACATACCCCGCGATCAACCGACCATGAACCTGGGGTTTCTCGATGGCGGGACCGCCGCCCATGAATTCGGCCATGCCATCGGTCTGGCCCATGAACACCAGAGTCCATTGGGCGGCATACAATGGAACGAAGCAGCGGTCATCCGCGATCTCAGCGGCCCACCCAATAACTGGACGGAAGCACAGATCCGACACAATGTCCTGAATAAATATTCCGTGGACCAGATCAAGGGAACGGAGTTCGATCCCGAATCCGTCATGCTGTATTTCTTCCCCGACAGCTGGGTTCTGAATGGCGAGGGCACCAAGGCGAACCATGCACTGTCCGATCTGGACAAGGCCTTCATCGCCAGCGCCGACGCCTACCCACCGGCATTGGCGGATGCTGTCGAACTGCCAGTCGTCGACACCTCGGCCGTACAGGCGGATATCGGCCAACCCGGCGAAGAAGACCTGTTCAAGTTTACCGTCACGTCGGCCGGACGTCATACCATCGAAACGGGTGGCGAGACCGATGTCGTGATGAAGCTTTTCGGGCCGGACAGCCAGACCCAGCTGATCGCCGAAGACGACGATGGCGGTGTGGGACGAAATTCAAAAATTGTCGCCGATCTGATGCCGGCGGACTACTATGTCCAGATTCGTCATTACTATTCGACTTCCGGAACCGGGCAATATTCGATCAGGGTCTCAAAATAGCACATGTGCAATACCGATAACGTGCCACCCGGATTCCGCAAGCTCCATCCGGGCTACGATTGAATCAGGATTTTCTGCTTTGTACGCGCTCATAAGCGTAGCCCGGACGCAGCCCGAGCGGAATCCGGGAAAAGCCGCCTTAACCCGGCTACGTGGATCTCCTGATGGTGGATCTCCTGTTGAATCACCATTTCCTTTTGGTTTTTCATGATCTTATATGCGCTCGCCCGGATTGCTTGAGCGCCCTCCCTGGCAAGCATCAAATGACAACAAAGGCGCCAGCGCCAGAAACCGGTCAGGGTATGTTGATCTCCCCCCGTGCAAACATGGCCGCTTCGCCACCGACGCGCAGGGTCAGTGTCGAGAGTCCCTTGTTGTCCATTTCCAGATTGATGACGCTGCGCCGGCTTTGCGCATCGCCACGGTCCACGCCAAAGGTATGGGTGCCCTTCTGGGTGAATTTGAAGGAGCACAGATAGGAAGCGAATGCCGGTATGGCATTGCCCACCGGCGGGTCTTCATGCAGACCGATATTGGGCCCCAGCAGCCGGGCATTGAAATCGGCATCCTGGAATGGCGACTTGGGTGCAAACAGCAAAATCTCCTGTGCCGCCGTCTGCGGCGCCATGGACTGACTCCAGGCATCGTAATTGAAGCGGGCATTTCTGACCGACTCGTATTGCCAGACCGGCACGATCAGATAGGGGAAACCACAGGAGACCAGCCGCGGCGTATATTTTTTATGATCCAGCTCCGATTGCCTGATGGACAGAATGCTGGCCAATTCCTCATCGGCCGGGGCGAAGTGATCGACCACCGAGGCGACTTTGCGGGTGAACTGCACGAATACCGGCTTGCTGCCCGCAGCGGTGATATTGACCTCCACTGGGCCGGTATTCTGCTCGAAGATCATCGGCGTAATTCCCTCGCTCATTTCGATATCCCCGCATTCTCCCAGCACATAGGCCGCGGCTATGATGGGGTGCCCGGCAGAATCGATTTCCTTGACCGGGGTGAAAATGCGCATCCTGCGGGTATCGGGCGCATTTTCCGGATGCTGGATAAAAACCGTTTCCCACAGATTCAATTCCGCGGCAATGGCCTGCATCTGCGCATCGCTCAAATCGTCGGCATCGGGCAATACGGCAATCTGCGCGCCATTGAATACCTGATTGGTGAAAACATCGGCAATATAGTAATTACAATTCATGGTCTATCCTGCAACTTTGACCTCAACGTGGCCATTTTCATCGATTCGCACTTCATAAACATCTGTTTTGACACTCTCATCCTCGAGACAGACACCTGATTTCAGACTGAAATGCTGTTTATAGAGAGGCGAAGCGACGACCGGCTCACCCTTGATATCACCGATCATACCGCGCGACAGGACATTGGCCTTGCCAATCGGATCATAATTGCCGAGCGCATAGATCGCCTGTATTTTCGGTATATAAAATATCGCCACCTGCCGGCCATCGACCTGTGCGCACACTCCGGAATCCGGCTCCAGATCATCGACCTGACAGACAGTAATCCATTCACTCATTGATTTCAAGCCTCCTCGGCAATTTTGTAATGCAGACGCTCCTGTTCATCGGCCGGGCGAACCTGTCCGCGCTCCTCGACAAAAATGATATTGTCATCCGTTTCCTCGCTGTTGACGAAATACCGGAAGTGCTTCAGCTTCTCGGCATCTTCGATGGTCGTTTTCCATTCGCACTGATAGGTGTCGATGACATGCTGCATCTGCTTCTCCAGCTGTTCGCACAGACCCAGCTTGTCATCGATGACCACCGCTTTCAGATAGTCCAGACCTCCCTCCATATTTTCCATCCACACCGATGTGCGCTGCAGACGATCCGCGGTTCGTACATAGAAAATCAGCAGCCGGTCGATGTATTTGATCAGGGTTTCCCTGTCCAGGTCTGTGGCGAACAGATCCGCATGCCGGGGTTTCATGCCGCCATTGCCGCAGACATACAGATTCCAGCCGTTTTCCGTGGCGATGACGCCGATGTCCTTGCCCTGCGCCTCGGCGCATTCCCGGGTACAGCCGGAAACGGCAAACTTGATCTTGTGCGGTGCGCGCAGTCCCTTGTAGCGGTTTTCCAGCTCGATGGCCAGCCCGACACTGTCATCGATGCCGAAACGGCACCAGGTGCT
>JAJRWJ010000402.1 GCA_024276805.1 Gammaproteobacteria bacterium | reverse complement strand
GGTAATTTGCCGATAGATGCCGCCACCGGCACTGGCCAGTCGGTGCAGTTGTTCAGGATGCAGTTTCGCCACGACGATTTCCCCCTGCCGGTTTTTCAGGAAGCCGCCTCCCGCGATCTTGATCGGCGCTCCGGTGACGGTACCGATTCCCAGTATGGACAAACGATAATCCTGTAACTGTTCGACTACAGGCAGTGTTTTCTGCTCATCGACGCCATCCGTCACCAGCAGGATCTGTCCCTGCCGCAGGCCGGCCTGGCGCAGTAACGCAGCCGACCTGAGCAGCGCCAGATCGGCCCGACTGCCCTGCCCGGGCATGATCGATGTCGTCAGGGCCGACAACTGGCTGTTGATGGTTTCCGTATCATCGGTCAGCGGCGTAACGGTAAATGCCGCACCGGCATAGACGAGCAGAGCCGTTTGTCCATCCCGGCGCTGCTGCAAAATATCGGTAATTTTATAGCGTGCACGAATCAGACGGCTAGGCCTGATATCCTCGGCATCCATCGATCGCGACAGATCCAGGGCAATCACCAGCCCGGAAACATTTCTGAACACCGGGGTCGGCAGGCGTTGCCAGACCGGACCCGACAGAGCGATGATCGCCAGCAGGCCGGCAACCCCGGCAAGCCAGACCGGACCCTGACTGGTTGCCACAGGCTGTTCCTGCAAGATATAGGGCAGCAGTTCCTGATCACAGACATCGGCCCAGTTTCCGCGTCCAAAACGATGCCGGATCAGCCACCACAACAGGATCAGCCAGGGAATCAGAGCCAGCAACCACCAGGGGCGCAACAGATGAAAATCGGTCCAGTTCATAGTCTTCTCAGACGGCTAGCACAAATACTTGTGGCAAGCAGCAGGGAAAGCCCCAGAGGCCAGTGAAAAAGCTCCACTTTGGGACGAAAGAACTGCTGATCCTTCTGTACCGGCTCCAGCTTGTCCAGCAGCTGATAAATCTGCTGCAGCTGCTCACTGTCCCGGGCCCGGAAATAACGCCCACCGGTCTGTTCGGCGATGGCGGTCAGCGTCTGCTCGTCCAGATCCCGGGAAGGATTGACCCGCTGCGTACCGAAGAAGTTCCGGACGACCATTTCATCGGCGCCGATGCCAATGGTATAGATCTTCAGATTTTTTTGCCGGGCCAGCTGCGCCGCCTTCAAAGGCGAGACTTCTCCGGCGGTATTGGCGCCGTCGGTCATCAAAATCAGCACCCGGCTTTTCGCCTGCTGTTCACCCAGACGCTTCACCGTCAGCCCGATGGCATCGCCGATTGCGGTGTTTTCTCCGGCCAGGCCGATCACCGCCTCATCCAGCAGAGTCATCACGGTCTTCCGGTCGAAGGTCAATGGCGCCTGCAAATAGGCCTGACTGCCGAACAGAATCAACCCGATGCGATCGCCGGTCCGCCTTGCGATAAAATCCGAAGCCACCCATTTGCTGGCGGTCAAACGATCCACGCGCTGCCCCCCGATGATAAAATCCTGTTCCTCCATACTCCCGGAAAGATCCACCGCCAGCATCAAATCCCGGCCGCTGACCGCCTGCTCGATGGGCTCGCCCAGCCATTGCGGCCTGGCTGCCGCGGCAACCAGCAGAATCCAGGCGATTACCGCTGCAAACAACAATTTCCTGTCGCCCTGCAGAACATTCCCGTCCTGAATGCCGGAAAAATCCTCGAGAAACGGCACGATCAGCGCCGCCTGCCGAGCAGGCGTGGCCGGAGGCGCAAAACGCCTGACCAGCCACGGCAATGGCAGCAACACGAACATCCAGGGCCAGGCAAAGGCCATCATGTGCTGTTTCTCTGCAGTGCTTTCAGCCAGTCTTCACATAGCTGCAGCAAGGCATCGACCGGCAATTCCCCGGACCGTTGTCTCCGGTAGGGGGCCTCCAGCAGCTGCTGACCAAGTTCTGTGGCGAAGCGCGGTTCGGAAAAAGGCCGGTCAAGAAATTGCAGCCAGTCCTGCCCTGTCAGACTGGCCGCCTGAGCGCGTGGATAACAACTGATGGCGGTGCGGCGCAACAGCACTGAAATCTGCGCCACCGCCTGCCAGCCATCCTGACTGGCGTCGCGCTTGATTTGGCAAAGAATGTTCCTGGCGCTGCGCAGCGCCGTCCTGCGGGTGATTTTTTTATACAGCCAGAAACCCAGGATAATCAACAGTGGCACGAGCAACAGCAGCAGCCACCAGCCAAGAGCCGGCGGCCACCAGCCGACCGGCTCGGGCAGATGGAAATCTTTCAGGGGCAGCTGTTCCGGATTCATCGCAATATCTGCACAGGGTCATCACTGGTGCTGCACTGCAGAAACACCATGCGCATTTTTTTCGCCAGCTTTTGCAGCCGCAGCTGCAGTTCCTGGAAGCGGCGCTGATACTGATCCAGCCGCTGCCGGTCACTGGCGTCGAAAACGACATCGCGGTGCAGATCGGTAAATCGATAGCGTCCGGAAGCGGGCAGCCGGGTCTCCAGTGTATCGTATACCTGTATCAGCACGATATCGCAATGCCGGGCAAGTTTCGCCAACTGATTCGCAATGTCCTGGTCCAGGCCCCGGAAGTCGCTGATCAGATAGACCAGGCTTCCCGGCCGGGCGTGCTGAAACAGCCGCATGACAACCTGCCGCAATGTCTGCACACCGGCATTGTCCGGATTGTTCTGCCTCTGTACCAGACAGTTGAAAAAGGCCAGCACTGCCTGCTTGCCATTGCCCGGCCTCAATTCCTGACAGCCCTGACCGGAAAACACCTGTCCACCCACCCGATCGCCATGCCGCTGTGCGGACCAGGCCAGCAATGCCGCCAGTTTCGCGGCCTGTACCGACTTGAAGACACCGCGCGTGGCAAACTGCATTGGCGACCGGTAATCGACGGAAATGAACACCGGTCGCTCGCGTTCTTCCCGAAACAGTTTGGTGTGTGTTTTGCCGGTACGCGCCGTTACCCGCCAGTCGATACTGCGGATATCGTCACCAGGCTGATAGAGTCTGGTTTCGTCGAACTCCATGCCACGCCCCTTGATGCGGGAAAGATACGCGCCGCTCTGCAGAGCCTGATAACGCATGCGCCGTCTTTCCAGACTGGCTGCGGGTCCGGCGAGATCAATCAGGGTCTTCAGCACGACCCTGGTGCGCTGCTCACCCGGCCCGGACTCCTCCTGGTGTTTGCGGTCCTCGAACAAGCCCATCAGGGCACCGCGATTCTGGCAATCAATTCCCGGATGACATGGTCGCTGGTAACACCTTCCGCTTCCGCCTCATAGGAAAGGATCAGACGGTGCCGCAGCACATCGAAGGCCATCTCCTGAATATCGTCTGGCCCGACGAAATCCCGCTGATCCAGCCAGCCCCGGGCCCGGGCGCAGCGATCCAGGGCGATCGTGGCTCTCGGACTGGCGCCGTACTGCAGCCATTGCTGCAGATCTTCGCCATAGACGCCGGGCCGGCGGGTGGCCAGGACGATCTGCAGCAAATATTCCTGCAGGCTTTCAGCGAGATGCACATCCAGCACCGCATTGCGCGCCTGAAACAGCAGCTGCTGGCTGATCGGTCTGTAGCTGGCGCTTTCCTGACTGCCTTGCCGCCGAGCCTCGGCCCGCGCCAGCTGCAGTATGGCCCGTTCATTTTCAGCTTCCGGATAATCGATTTTTACATGCAGCAGAAACCGGTCCAGCTGGGCTTCCGGCAGAGGGTAAGTACCTTCCTGTTCGATGGGATTCTGGGTGGCCATGACCATGAACAGCTGCGGCAGCGGATAGGTAGCGCCGCCGACAGTGATCTGCCGCTCCGCCATGGCTTCCAGCAGCGCCGCCTGTACCTTGGCCGGAGAGCGGTTGATTTCATCGGCGAGAATCAGATTGTGAAACAGCGGGCCACGCTGAAATTCGAAGCAGCCCTGCTGGGGCCGGTAAATTTCCGTACCGGTCAGATCGGCGGGCAGCAGATCCGGGGTAAACTGAACACGGTGAAAATCCCCTTCTATCCCCCTGCCAAGGACGTTGACGGCCCGCGTCTTGGCCAGACCCGGCGCTCCCTCCACCAGAATATGGCCGTCCGACAACAAGGCAATCAGCATTCTCTCGACCAGGACTTCCTGGCCGATAATCTGTTCGCTGATAAAGTTCTTCAGTCGCCGCAGGGCATTCTGAGCGGCTTCTTTGTCGAGACTGGTTTCAATCATGAGTCATTTGTCCGGGTGATTTTTTCGCGAATCAGACGTTCGCGGCAGTTAAAAGTTCATTATTATTTTAGAATCAGCTGTACAATTTTGCTATTTAGTTCCCGTCTATAAATGACGGGAACTAATCCGGTACAAGGAAGTGCCGGCATAATCAATGGCCACAAGCCATTGATTATGAAGAAAACAGCAAATCGCATTTGCTGTTTTATTTCTATAAACGTCCCATGGATGGGTGTTTATAGACTCTAACTATTTAACAGCACTGCAAACCCAGCGATGTCCTATTACAAAACCGCCCCGGTCGCCTCTGACGGCATTCCCGACGGCATCCCCTTTATCGTCGCCAACGAGGCCGCGGAACGCTTCAGCTATTACGGCATGCGCGCCATTCTGGTGGTGTTCATGACTCAATATCTGCTGGATGCCGCCGGACAGCCGGCGGCCATGACGGAAAACCAGGCGCAGGGCTATTTTCATCTGTTCGTTTCCGCAGTGTACTGTATGCCGCTGCTCGGCGCGCTGCTGTCAGACGGCCTGCTCGGCAAGTACCGCACCATCATCACCCTGTCGCTGATCTATTGCCTGGGCCACTTCGTCCTGGCTTTGGACCACACCCGTCTGGGCCTGCTGCTGGGCCAGGGATTGATCGCGATCGGCGCCGGCGGCATCAAACCGTGCGTGACATCCCATGTCGGCGACCAGTTCGGCGCATCCAATCAGCATCTGCTGTCCCGGGTCTTCGGCTGGTTTTATGTTGCCATCAACCTCGGTGCCTTTGCCGCGATGTTGCTGATACCCTGGCTGCTCGCCCATTACGGCGCATCGCTGGCCTTTGCCCTGCCCGGTGTCCTGATGCTGCTGGCGACGTTGGCGTTCTGGAGCGGACGCCGGCGTTTCGTGCACATTCCTCCGGCAGGCATGCATTTTGTCAAAACCATGCTCAGCCGTACCGGCCTTGGCACGTTGGGCAAACTGGCCTCCATCTATGTTTTTACCGCGATGTTCTGGGCGCTGTTCGAACAGATCGGTTCCTCCTGGGTGCTGCAGGCACAGAAGATGGACCGCCACATATATGG
>JAJRWJ010000401.1 GCA_024276805.1 Gammaproteobacteria bacterium | reverse complement strand
TGCGGTCCGGCAGGCCTATCAGGACGTGTTGTTTCATGGCCGGCATGCGGTCTTTGTCCTGTACCTGACGCTGGACCCGTCACTGGTCGATGTCAACGCCCATCCGGCAAAACTTGAGGTCAGATTCCGGGACAGCCGTCTTGTACATGATTTTTTGTTCAAGGCGCTGCATCAGGCGTTGGCCGGCGTTCGCCCGGGACAGCAAGAAAGCGCGACCAAAATTGTCGCTGAAACATCCTTTCAGCCTGCTGCTGGAAAGTCTCATGAAATGCAGGTCCCTGCAACCGCCAGTCGTTCGGCATATATACAGCCGCCAAGCCAGGTGGCGCTGCCGTTATCGGTGGAAGAACAGATCAGCAGCTACGCCCGGCTGCAGGCTCAGCCGTCATCAGAAAACCAGCAGACATCCAGTGTCCATGCGACCGACGCAGCCATTCCGCCACTGGGTTTTGCGATCGCCCACCTGCACAACATCTACATTCTCGCCGAGACCGCCAACGGCATTATTCTGGTGGACGCCCATGCGGCCCATGAACGGGTCACCTATGAACGCCTGAAAAAACAGCTGGCGGAAGGAACCATTCCCGCCCAGCCGCTGCTGTTGCCCCTGCGCATCACGGTAAGCGCCGGTGAGGCCGAACTGGCGGAGCAGCAGCAGGATCTGTTTGCCACGCTGGGCTTCGAGTTGAACCGGCAGGGACCGGAAAGTCTGGTGGTTCGGGCAATCCCCGCGCAGCTGGCCAACAGCGACGTGGAAACGCTGATTCGCGATGTCCTGGCAGACTTCATCGAGCATGGCATGAGCAGCCGCATCCAGCAAAAAAGCCATGAAATCCTGGCGACGCTGGCCTGCCACGGTTCCGTCAGGGCGAACCGCCGCCTGAGCCGCGAGGAAATGAACGCCCTGCTCAGGGACATGGAAAATACCGATCGCAGCGGCCAGTGCAATCATGGCCGCCCGACCTGGATAGAACTGACCCATCAGGACCTGGACAAATTCTTTCTGCGAGGGCAATAGCCGTACATTGCCTGCAGTTCTGAACAACCTTGAAAGGCTGACATTTTCAGCATATTATTGAACCATTACAATAACTGCAGATTGGCCTGGGCTTGTGCAGCCCGACATGGCATCAACAATTGCCGTGTGCAGTGATTGTGTGCGGAACAGGCTGGAATATCGACCCTTCCGCCAAGGTGGGCAACAGGGATCACTTAAAACAACACGGGAAACAAAAGTACATGCAGAAACTGACCTGTTTCAAAGCCTACGACATCCGCGGACAGCTGGGTGAAGAACTCAACGAAGACATCGCTTACCGTATCGGCCGCGCCTGTGGCCAATATACACAGGCTCGGGCCATGGCCATCGGCGGCGATATCCGCCTTTCCACGGAAGCCCTGAAAACGGCCCTGGCTGACGGCCTGATGGATGCCGGCGTGAATGTCATCGATATCGGCATGACCGGCACCGAGGAAATCTACTATGCCGCACAGTCGCTGCCCGTGGACGGCGGCATCGAAGTGACCGCCAGCCACAATCCCATGGACTACAACGGCATGAAGCTGGTACGGGAAGGTGCTCGTCCGATCAGCGGCGACACTGGTCTCAGGGACATACAACGACTGGCTGAGGAAAACGCCTTCCCGTCTGTGGAAAGACGTGGATCACTGACCCGGCAGTGCAATCTGGATGCCTATGTCGGGCATTTGCTGACCTACATCGATGTTGCCAACCTGGCGCCGATGAAGCTGGTGGTGAATGCCGGCAATGGCGCGGCGGGCCACGTCATCGATGCTCTGGAAAGCCGTCTGCAGGCGGCTGGAGCTGCACTGCAATTTATCAAGATTCATCACCGGCCCGATGGCAGCTTCCCCCATGGTATCCCCAACCCGCTGCTGCCGGAATGTCGGCAGGACACCGCACAAGCGGTGATCGAACATGACGCCGATCTGGGTATTGCCTGGGATGGTGACTTCGACCGCTGTTTTCTGTTCGACGAACAGGGCCGGTTTGTCGAGGGCTATTACATCGTTGGCCTGCTGGCCGAGGCATTCCTGCAGAAGACGCCGGGCGCCAGGGTCATCCACGATCCGCGTCTGACCTGGAACACCATCGACGTCGTCACTGCCGCCGGCGGTATTCCGGTCATGTCCAAGACCGGCCACGCCTTCATTAAGGAAAGAATGCGCCTGGAAGATGCCGTCTATGGCGGGGAAATGAGCGCCCATCATTACTTCCGCGACTTTGCCTACTGTGACAGCGGCATGATTCCCTGGCTGCTGGTTGCGGAATTGTTGTGCGTCAAGCGTCTGCGGCTCTCGGAAGCCGTTGCCGCACGCATCCAGGCGTTTCCCTCATCCGGTGAAATCAACTCCAGACTGGCTGATCCCGAACAAGCCATCGCCCGGGTCAAGGCGCACTACCAGTCCGATGCCAAAAGCATCGATAAAACCGACGGCATCAGCATGGAATTCGAAGACTGGCGTTTCAACCTGCGCTCCTCCAACACCGAGCCGGTAGTGCGTCTCAATGTCGAATCCCGGTGGAATATCCCGCTGATGCAACAGAAAACCAAGGAAATCCTGGCCCTGTTGCGCCACTAGGCTGTCATCGACGCTATGTTTCAACTTAGCCACGCCTGGGCTCGATTAATTCATTACTGTACCGACAGCAAGGCTTGAAATCGGGATCGTGGCTGGCTGTTGCCCGGGTGGGATTCACGGCCACTGACATGCGCGGCATTGCCGGCGGGGCGCACCGTCCCCTTTTGTTCCGTAACTCAGCAGACTGTCCCGGAAACCATGACGATGTTGATGCTGCTGTAGAATGTGTCTGAAGCTGCTGCCTGTTGCATGTGACTGCGCCAGTCGGCTAATTGCCGCTCGCTGATAAGGTTGTCCGTCAGTGCCTGGTTTTCCACGATTTCCTGGACAGAAAGGGCGTAGAACAGATTGACATCGGTGGTAAACAGTGGGAAGACTTCAATGTTTATTTCAGCGAAATGGTTTTCCCTAAACAAACGATGCAGGCTGCGACCGGAATAACCGTTGTTGATGATTTTGTCTATGCGGTACTGAGACAAAATACGTTCCATTTCAGGCATGGGGTTGTCGATGGAGAGGCTCGCCCAATCGCTATCGACGATAACGACCCTGCCGCCTGGCTTGGTGACTCTGGCGATTTCCCGCAGGGCTTTTCCCGGCTGGTGCAGATGCATGAACAGGCGTTCACTGCGACAGCTGTGGAAGTAATCGTCGGGGAAAGGCAGGTTGCAGACGTCCGACTGCTGGAAATGCAGGTAGCCGTCGATGGCCATTTCCCGGGCCTGTCGATTTGCCTGATCGAGCATTTCCTGGTCATGATCGATACCGATGACCTGACCTGCCGCAGTGACGATCTCCGCCAGTGCGAGGGCGTCGATGCCCGGTCCACAGCCGGCATCCAAGACCAAGTTTCCTGTTTCGAGCTGCATTTTTGCATAGCTCTGCTGTTTGATTGGCGCAAATATCTGCGCGGCCTGTTGAAGATAGTCGATGTCGACTTTGCCGTTAAATGAACTCATTTTTTGCTAAAGGGTATAATCAACCTTATGGAATATGATTTTATGGACTATTATTGTAAAGATAGTTTAAAAAATAGAAAATTTTTATTCATTGCCAATAAAAAGAGCTAACAATTATGCTGCATGATCTGGAATTAGCCGAGCATTACCAAAAATATTTCTATGCGGTCAGCGCCAATACCCCCGAATTGAGAAAGCTTGCCTATCAATTGAGATATAAAGTCTATATCGAGGATTGTCAGTTTAATACCAAGTATAATCACAGTACTTACAATACATCTGCAAAAATTGAGTGGGATGAATATGACGACGACGCAATGCACGCCCTGCTGTTTCACAAACCGACGAATCAGGCTATAGGCAATATACGCCTGATTCCCTACAATCCCCAGCGATTAGACCTGTTGCCTTTGGAAAAACATGTAAATCTGAAGATAAACCATGGTGTTGATAGTGCCGAGATTTTGAGATCCAGGAAAACGGGGGAAATTTCCAGGATGTGTCTGCTCAAGAGTTTCAGGCAAAGGCGCTTCGATCAAATTTATCTCTCCGGGGCATCAGGTGAAGTTGAAGAAATGAATTGTGACCGACGTTTTCCCATCAATTATCTGGCCATGTGTCTTTCCTTGATGAGTATCAATATGCTGTTTGAGGCAAATTTACAATATTCAGTCGCAATGATGGAGAAGCCACTTTCTGCTTTGATCAGACACTACGGCATACAGCATGAACAGGTAGGACCGTTTACAGAATATTTTGGACGCAGGGCGCCTTTTCTCATTTATTCCCAGGAAACCTATGATAATTTGTTGCCGGGGATTTTAAAGCTATATAAAACTATTCGTACAGAACTGAACTGCGACGCCATGGCTATCACATAGCTTACTGACCGAGAGCCAGGGGCATTAAATATCAACATAAAGTGTTTCGAATGAGAAGTATGGCCCTCAACATTAGAGGCTGCTGACTTGAATGTGCAGCATCTGTTTCGTTATTTATGCGATTTATATTTCTTT
>JAJRWJ010000400.1 GCA_024276805.1 Gammaproteobacteria bacterium | reverse complement strand
GCTGGTGCCCGAAACGGCCTGCGACAAACCGTGGTTATAACTGAGCAGCTCCATCCAATCGGCATGTGCGTCGTCCGTGCTCTCGCCCGGTATACCTTCAATCTTCATAAACATATCAACAGCCATGTGATTCACTCCTTGTTGTGATGAGGCCTATATTTGGGACGCCCACTTATCCCGCTTCCTATTGAAGCTGACTGCGTTAAAAACTCCGTAACACGGCCGTCAGTCTACTACATTATTTTACATTTTTCGCCGCTAACTCCAGGCGGCAACCCAGGGCAATTACATCCACCCGATCAGCATCGGTCATCATTTTTCATAAGACCCAAGTATTTTCACCATTAAACTTTTGTCGTTGACAGACAAGCGAAATTTTTCCATGGCACTTGCTTCAACGACATGTACATTTTTCAACACAGTCACAGACCCGTAATTCATTGACACACTTTTCCCTACATTTTTATGCGTGAATGTATACATTTTCAATTGGCCCGTTTCTGTAAGCTCAACCAATATCGCTTTATTTCCTTTAGCGTCTTCGATTTCATTCATTGAACGAACATCAATTTTGTCTAATTGAATAAAGCCATCACCATTACTCGAAACACGCAAATAATCACTTTTACCGCAACCGGTTATAACTGAAACACATAAAACCAAAAAAATAAGTGATATATTTTTCATTTAATCTACCGTTATTCTAATTATCTGACCGAGAGTATGGCTGCGAAATCGAATACGTTGAATACATAAACAATTTCCAGCAGTAAAATTATGTGTTCCAGGGCCAGATACTATCTCTGATATCTGCCTCCCAGTTTCCCAATACAGCAACTCTGCATCAAAAGTTGAGGGGGCATTTGAAATTGTTTTAAAATCTACTTTATATGTGTAAGTGCCAAATAATTTACCAATCTCAACCCAAGGCCCCCATACACGGCCAGGAGGAGCCCATCCTTCAAATATTTCCATGGCATCGCCCTTGATACTCGTTAGTAATCATGGTCATATCTCGAGTCTACCATTGCATTTAGGGGCGCCTTTAATGTCACTGGGTAGTTATTCCTGCTTGTTGGTCTCAAGGTTCCAGGTGCGCGTTGACGCCGCACCAGTTACGCCCATTTGATCCACGGGGGTGTATTCCCACACTAATTTCCCATAAGCAAATGTCACCATCTCTGTGGGCCGATTTTCCTCCGAGCCATTGCCGGCTTTCTGGAAAACCGAACTGACAATCACGTCCTCCATCACGTATTTCATGAAGACGTGCTTGTTTTCCGTCGCCAAACACAGCTCAATCTCGATCTTGGGAATGTGTTTGCCGCTGGCGCAGTAAATCGCCAGATCCGGCGAACCGCTGTCGATCTCCTTAGTGATACTGAAGTGCTGAAAATCAGCACGTCCACCGGTACGCCCACCGGTGCCACTGGTTCCCGAAACGGCCTGCGACAGACCCTGGCTGTAGCTAAGTAGCTCCATCCAGTCGGTGTGTGCATCGTCCGTGCTTTCGCCCGGTATACCTTCAACCTTCATGTACATATCAAAAGACATGGGATCCACTCCTTTACATTTTTTGTGTCACTACGATTTCTCTGATGGCAGCCTTGACACCAACCTTAACGATACCGTCAACCCTTCGAGCTGATAATGGGGGCGCAGATAAAACTTTGAGGTGTAATAGCCCGGATTACCCTCAACCTCTTCAACCACCACTTCTGCAGCGGCAAGCGGCTTGCGCGCCTTGTCTTCTTCCGAAGCCGTGGCCGGATTCGGCTCAACATAGTTCATAATCCACTTGTTGAGCCATTTTTCCATGTCGGCACGCTCCTTGAACGAACCAATCTTGTCACGCACGATGCACTTCAGATAATGGGCAAAACGACAACTGGCGAACAGGTAGGGCAACCGTGCGGCCAGGGCGGCATTCGCCGTGGCATCCGGGTCATCATACTCAAACGGTTTTTGCAGTGACTGAGCCCCGATGAAGGCGGCAAAGTCCGAGTTTTTCTTGTGAATAAGCGGCATGAAACCATTCTTTGCCAGCTCTGCTTCCCGCCGGTCACTGATGGCGATCTCAGTCGGACACTTCATGTCGACGCCACCATCATCGGTCGGGAAGGTATGGGTTGGAAGGCCCTCGACAGCCCCGCCTGATTCAATACCCCGAATACGCGAACACCAGCCATACAGCTTAAAGGCACAATTGATGTTCGTCGCCATGGCATAGGCCGCGTTGGACCAGGTATATTTGCGGTGATCCGCTGCGCCGGTATCTTCCTCAAAATCGAATTCATCAACCGGATCCGTGCTGGCGCCATAGGGCAGGCGGGCAAGAAAACGCGGCATGGCCATGCCAATGTAACGGGAATCCTCCGATTCTCTGAGCGAACGCCAGGTCGCATATTCAGGCGTCTGGAAAATCTTGGTCAGATCACGCGGATTGCTTAACTCCTGCCAGGAGTCCATCTGCATCAGCGTCGGCGCCGCACCCGTGATAAACGGGGCATGGGTGGCTGCGGAAATCTGGGCAATCTCCCCCAAAAGTTCTGTATCTGGCGGGCTATGATCAAAATAGTAATCTCCCACCAGGCAACCGTAAGGCTCGCCACCAAACTGGCCATACTCTTCTTCATACATCTTTTTGAAGATGGGGCTTTGATCCCAGGCCGTGCCCTTGAATTTTTTCAAGGTCTTGCCAAGGTCTTTCTTGGAAATGTTCAACACCCGAATCTTCAACATTTCGTCGGTTTCGGTGTTATTGACCAAATGGTGCAGGCCGCGCCAACTTCCCTCCAGTTTCTGGAAGTCCTCTTGGTGCAATATTTGATTGACCTGTTCAGTCAGTCGTTTATCGATCTCGGCAATGACGGACTCAATCGACTTAATGGCATCATCGGAAATCAGCTGGGAAGCGGAGATCGCCTGCTCTGCCAGCGTCGTCACCGCCTGTTCCACCGCCTCTCTGGCCCGAACCGACTTGGGTTTGAATTCCTTTTTCAGCAAGGATGCGAATTCACCGGGCTCGATGACCGTCTCTTCCGCGGCTGCCTTTTGTTCTTCAAGGGTTGCATCTTCAGCCATGACGTTATTCCTCAGCAGTCGTTGTTTTTTGCGAGGCTTCATCCTCGGGTTTTGGCGCAGATGCCAGTGCCTTCAGCAACGTGGGATCATTCAGCGCCTTGGCAATCAGGTCTTCAGCCCCACCCTTGCCGTCCATATAGGTGAGCAGATTTGCCAATTGTGTCCGCGCCTGAAGCAGCTGATTCAAGGCATCCACCTTTTTCGCCACAGCAGCGGGGGAAAAGTCGTCCATGCTCTCGAAGGTGATATCCACACTCAGATTTCCCTCACCGGTCAGTGTGTTCGGTACCTGGAAGGCGACCCGGGGCTTCATGGCCTTGAGCCGCTCATCGAAGTTATCCACATCGATTTCCAGGGCTTTTCTGTCTGCAACGGAAGGCAGCGACTCTTCTGGCTTACCTGAAAGATCTGCCAATACACCCATCACAAAGGGCAGTTGAATCTTTTTCTCTGCGCCGTAAAGCTCAACGTCATATTCAATCTGCACCCGCGGGGCTCGATTCCGTGCAATAAACTTCTGACTACTCGCCTTTGCCACAAGGCACCTCCTTATTTATGTGTACATGACAGATCTGCAGCCATTTAATCGTCGGCATTAGCTGACTTTCTTATAACCGTCTTCAGTGAATTCGAATCATACAAATCGAGACACTGCATTATATCCAGGTTAATTTCGTGTTTACTGACATATTTTTTTCCTCTATATGTATCAACATTATTACGAATTGATTCATAGACATGTATACCAAAGCGCCCTTTTTGAATGTAGGAACCCGCAATATGTTTGGCATCAGACGAAAATTCTGATCCTGGATAGGTCTTGCCCAGACAGTATGCCACTGCATACTTTTTTTCATTAGCTATATCAGAAACTCTATTTTTATTACCTTGAGCGGTTGCGCAGGAACAGAGGCCCAAAATGCATACGGATAAAACTACTCTAACACCCATAGCATGACCTTTCTTGATAAAGGAAAATAACATTTATCTGAGCAAACATTACCATCCCATAACGTAGCATGGCCAGACGCATCATCCCAAACATCAACATCGAAAATTATTATTCCTTTTTTCCCTCTTAGCTCCTTCTCATATGGCTTATTAACGACAACAATATCTGGCTCTCCGAACTGCCTCTTTAAATGTTTAATTAACTCTGCCACTCTGTATATGTACCATCGCTTATCATTTCCAGACACAGTAAGATTGGGTGGAAT
>JAJRWJ010000003.1 GCA_024276805.1 Gammaproteobacteria bacterium | reverse complement strand
TCGTGGAAGAATCAAAAGCCGGAGAGATGGCCGAGTGGTCGAAGGCGCACGCCTGGAAAGTGTGTATACGGCAACGTATCGAGGGTTCGAATCCCTCTCTCTCCGCCATTAACCCATCCAAGCACGTCCATCAAAGCCGGTAAAATCAGAGCTCAGCCATCTTGTCTTCAATAGGCTTCAGTTATGCATTGACAGCCTGCAATGAACTGAGATTGCGTTGGATCTGACCAATGCGGCTCTTGTCATGCTCATTCAGGTGCGGCTGATCGGCCTTATACGGCGTTGGTAGTTGGCTGCCGTTCCTGCTGGTGCTACTTATCGAACTTGGTATGGGACCACCACACGACTTGCAACGTTACAGGCTATCAGCCTGGTCAGGCAATTGAGTTTGCAGTGTTCACAAAAATCCTGGTGCTAATGTCTTGAGAAAATTGATACTGGTTTGGGCGATAGCCATCAGGACATCGATGGCCTGTCCCATTGGCACGACATCCGGGACTTATGGTTTTGGCAACCAGGCCTGCATGGCTGGTGGAACAGTAAAAATCCTCGCCGGGTCACTGCAGCATTGTCCCGCCGGCTTTTCCATCAGCCAGGATGACTGGGGCAATGCTGTTTGCTTTGATGGAAAAATCCTCGCCTATGATCTGTCCAGCGGTTGTCCGTCGGGTCTCAGGGCAGGCTGGGATCAGTTTGGCCGAACAGAGTGCATCGATAGTGATGGCAACACAGTCGTTGAGCTGATTGAGTTTTGACAATTGTCCCGGCAATGTTTATGGGCCTTGTTTTTGGATGAACGTTGTAGATGTTCAGAACGCCTGATAGTCCGAATTTACCGTTGCTACCACATATGCTCCATGTAGGTTGCGGGTGAGGAATGAACCCCAACGAATTCAAAGAAGAAACGGACATGAAATAACTTGAGCAACCGGCGGGTCTTTTTATACTCGCCACATGCGAATTTTTTGCATTTCGGTGTTCCTGCCTGGCAGCAGGCAGGTCATTTTTTGTCGTGGGCAAGGCGAAAAACCACCTCTGCAGCCATTCTACAGCACGGTTTTCAACACGGCCATCGGCAAAAAAAGCTCAATATGGCGCTAAAACCTTGAGACTTTTACAAATGCGTTGGAAAAAAGTCACGGCATCGATCTGCAGCAAGGTTGCTAGCACATTGGACGGTAAAAAAGGTATGCTGGGACTCTGAAAAGAAAGAATTGCTATGGAGATCCGAAAATGGTTGATGTGAGAGCGCGAATAGCTGAAATGGAACATAACCGTTCCCGGATTTCACCAGAACTGCGGCGCTTTCTCGACCTGGTCTGGAGCAACCGGGCCAGAATCGCGTTGAGTGGCCCGGGAACGGGCGGCAAGCTCTATGGTCTCTATGCAAAACGCCCCAATGTCGAACTTCCGGCAACGGCTGCACAGATTCTGCCGTTTCTGAGAAGGCTCGAGCCATTGTGCCGGCAGCCGATAGCGCAGCCCTATGGCATTCAAGGATTGGATCCGGAATTGACTGTTCCGGATCTCATCGCATTTATAGAGGACGCGGAACGGGATGGAACGCTGGATGAAAAAGCCACGCAAGATTGGCTAAGTCATTTTGGATACACATTCTATCATCTGCCCCGTTCCTCGAGCGCTCCAGCGGGCGCGCGCATCTACTTGAATGTTACCGCGGCTTTTTCTGTAGAAGTGATGACCTTCGTAATGCTCGATCTGGTCGCACGCTTTCCGGATGCGTTGAAAGCCAAACTGGCCGGCCCCTGTAATATCCGCGCCGACAGAATAGTGATCTGGGTGACCAGTCTGGATCGAATCGATGCCATTCTCGTTGCCCTGGCGGGCTATCAACGAACACATCGCGCCTTTTTCATGGATGGCATTCCCAGGTTGTGCAAGGAGGCCAGTCTCCCCGGTAGAGGCGGCGTACTGCGTGGAATTGGCATTGCCAGTGAACCTGCGGCTCGGGATGGACGTCCCATGAGCTATGGAAAATCCAGAACCAATGTGATTTTTCAGGCGCTCGATGAGGTCTTGGGGAACAATCGCGATTGGTGGACGCTGCGCGGACCAGACGCGATGGCGGCGAAGGGAGACTTTATTGCCAGTGTTGCCGTGCGTCTTCGACAAGCCGGCATCGATCCTGCGCAGGTGCATATTTGAAAGCAGAGTAAGGATTGTTTTTCGAAAATTTTACACTGCATCGCACGGCGAGCGCATATAAAATCATGAAAAACCAAAAGGATATGGTAATCCATCAGGAGAGCTACCATAGGTGATGCGTGTAGCCGGGTCGAGGCGGCTTTTCCCGGATTCCGCTGAGGCTGCATCCGTGCTACGGGAATCAGCGCTGATCGGCATGAACAAAGCGGCAAATACTGAATCGAACGTAGCCCGGATGCAGCTTGCGGAATCCGGGTGGTAGGCTAAGGTACTATTTTTACAGCGATTTATATACGCTCGCCCTGCACTGCATCGGGCAGGCTATGCCCGGGTAAAGCGATTATGCGACAATAGTCCGAATTTTAGAGAGCAGTTGGTGAGCAGGAATGTCTAAAGTGGGTCGCAATGATCCCTGCCCGTGCGGCAGTGGCAAGAAGTACAAGAAGTGTTGTCTGGCTAAAAATTCGGCGCCGGTTGCCAGCTTGGACTGGCGGAGAATACGCAGGACGGAGGGCGAATTGATTCCGCTGCTGATCAGGTATGCGGAAAAATACTATGGCCAGGAGGCCATGATGGATGCCTGGGATGAATTCACGTTGTGGAACGATGTGCCGATGGATCCAGAAACCGAGCCAGAGCTGGATACAATTTTTATGCCCTGGTTTCTGTTCAACTGGATACCGGAAAATAGCGAGGAGGATGTGGCGGAGCACTATCCGGAGATGCCGATAGCCATGCATTATCTGCAGAACAAAGGCGCGCGTCTCGATGCCTTCCAGCGGCGTTTCATCGAGGAGATTTGCTCACAACCGTACAGTTTCTTTCTGGTGACCGCTGTCGATCCGGGCAAAAGCCTGTCGCTCAGGGATCTGCTGCTGCAACGGGAAGTCACCGTACAAGAGCGTCAGGCATCGACCATGTTGAGCAAGGGGGATATCATTTTCACGCGTGTCGTCACCATGGACGATGTGTCCATCATGGTGGGCTGCGCCCCTACGCCGATTCCGCCCAGCTATGCCAATTATTTCATCGAAATGCGCGAGGAAATAAAGGAGGATTATCCTGATTTTGGCTGTGAATACTTGCTTGATGGCGATATCGAGTTACGGGAAATCTATTATGACATCCGGGAAAGAGTCCGCAATCCATCACTGCCAAAACTACAAAACTCCGATGGCGATCCCCTGCAGCCAACAAAACTCTATTACACTTTGAAATGTTCGCCGCGTGAGGCGCTGGATGCGCTGATCAGCCTTTCCATGTCTGATGTCGATGATTTTATTGAAGATGGAGTGTTCGACGAGCAGGGTGAGTTGATCTCCATCGAGTTCCCCTGGCTGAAAAAAGGCAACAGTCAGCAATCCTGTTGGGAAAATACCGTGCTGGGGCATATCCGCATCGATGCTGATGCATTGACCATCGACGTGAATTCCCAGCAACGGGCCGATGCCATCAAACGCAAGATTACCCGCCGGTTGGGCAAGAAGGTGGTATTTCGCAATGCCGTGATCCAGTCGATGGAGAAGATGCTCGAAGAAGTACGGAACAATCCTGCAGTCAGGCCAAGTCCGGCGCGCATGGAAAGTGAAGAGCTGATGGCCCCGCCCGAGCTTCAGGAGGAAATGCGGGAAATGGGTGAATGGTACTGGCAGGAATGGCTGGACATGAAAATCCCTGCACTCAATGATCAGACGCCGCGTGAAGCGGCGAAGAGCGCCATCGGCCGGGAACAACTGGATGCGCTGCTGATGGATTACGAATCACATGGCCAAAAAGGGGGGCCATTCGCTCCGGATGTCGAAGCACTGCGCCGGGCGCTTGGGCTTGATTGAGGCTGGCAGATCGAATTGCAGTTTTTTCTCCTTTCGCCATGTAGCATTGCATGATTTCCAGCTGTTATTGCCCAGCATATTGTCGAAGCTTCTGGCGACTGATAAAAATTATTTTAGTTTTTTAACAGGGCAGTCAAATATCGTTTCAGTCAAACTGCCACTATTTTATTTTCACATAATCATGGATAGCCTGATCAAACCTCTGAAGCCAAATAAAGCTGCATTTGGTCGACATGACACCTTTTCTCTTCGCTATGGTTGGTTAACGAAAGGATTTCAGGCATTCCAGCGAGATCCTAAAATATTCAATTCCGATGAAGCCACCGTCCGTCTGGGGGTTGGAAAAAACATGGTAAATTCCATACGCTATTGGCTGCGCGCGACGCAAATGTTGAATATGGGATCTGATGGACTACAAACCACAGAAATTGGTAATGCAATTTTTGCGGAGCAGGGTTGGGATCCTTATCTCGAAGATGAGGCAACACTCTGGTTGGTGCACTGGCTGTTAGCTTCAAATGCTGAATTGGCAACAGCGTGGTTTTGGTTTTTCAATTGTTTCCACAAGACTGAATTCAATGTCGATGAAACGGCGAATACATTGGTCGATTTCGTAAATCAACACTTGTCAGGCAGGCATTCAGAAAAAACAGTAAGACATGAAATGAACCTGATTTCAAGAATGTATAGTCAAACGAAATCCTCCACAAAAATCGATTTAGAGGATGCATTGGACAGGCCACTGCTTTCGTTGCGCCTGATCGAGCCGGGAGCTTCAGCCCAGGATTTTGTCTCCCGCCCGGATCGTCGTGATAGCCTGCCCTTGGCCGTCTTCGCTTTCACTGTCAATGAAGTCTTCAATTATCGCAGAATTGCTTCTCTCCCCATTGCCGGTTTAATGTATGGTGAAAAACACGGAATTGCCCCTGGCAGTGTGTTTCGTTTGACCGAGAGCGCGTTAATCGCCAAACTGGAAAATCTGGTCGATCGATATCCGGATATTTTTCAAATCAATGAAACGGCAGGTATCAATCAATTGTTTCGAAAAAGGGACAGCATTGAATCCCTGGATTTTCTGCGCCATCATTATGACAATTACGCAGTGGATTGATGCATAATGGAAGCATTCGTACAAGTTGACACCCATTACACGCGTTCAATAAACCTGGAAAGGGATATTGATTCCAGTCCCATCTTGAACGCCTATATTCCAACATCCAAATCTATACTGGTGTTGGAAAAAATTTCCATGACCTTCAATGATCAGTCCATGCCTAGGGCATGGTCATTAATTGGGCCGTATGGTTCCGGGAAATCCGCATTTGCTATTTTTCTGACACATCTGTTGGAGAATCAAAACTATTTAACCAGCGTAACTGCTGAAGAAATCCTGAGCAAATCCAATCCAGCATTGGCGCAAAAATTTGTTGCTAATACACAAGGGACAAATGCTTACTGCACCGTATTGTTGACCGGCAGTGCCGAACCCTTGAGTCAACGACTGTTGAATGCAATGCATTATGCGGCAGAAGTTTTCTGGCAAGACAAGCCAGGAAAAAAACCAACGATCCTAAAGGCTCTGGCAGTAGCGGCAGAAAAAGCCTCTACAGTCAGTGAATTGCTTGCCCTGCTGGATCGTTTGAAACGGGCTGTTGAAAAAATTCAGGGCAGAGGTGTTCTCATCGTCATCGATGAATTGGGCAAGTTTCTCGAATACGAGGCAAGACATCGAGGCGCAAACGATATTTATTTGCTGCAGGCATTGGCCGAGTATGCGTATAACGGCGGCAGCGCCAATGTCATGCTGGTTGTGCTCATGCATCAGGCCTTTGAACAATATGCAAAGGGCTTGGGGGAAACACTGCGCAACGAATGGGGGAAAGTGCAGGGGAGGTTTGAAGGCATCCCTTTTATGGAATCTGCCGAACAAACTCTGCACATCGTCGCGGCAGCATTCAAATCGACCCTGACTGAAGACCAGCAGTCGACAATACAAAAACAGACGCAGAAAATCGTTTCCGTCCTTGCAAAACAAAATGCTCTGCCGGT
>JAJRWJ010000399.1 GCA_024276805.1 Gammaproteobacteria bacterium | reverse complement strand
GATTGGCCAGGAAGCCGAAATGGCGAATGCGCATGAACCCTTTGGGCAGGATATGCAGCAGGAAACGCCGGATCAGTTCTTCTCCATCCAGCGCCATGGCTTTGTTGCGGATGTGATCGCGGTAGTCTTTGTAGCGGAATTCGACTTTGTCCTGGCCGATTGACTGAATGCGCGAGTTGCTGAGCGCTGTCTTGCGGCTGTAGCGGGACAGGTAACTAACCATGGTATCGGCTCGTTTCAGCCAGGCCCCTCCATTTCAATTTGATGTCACATGATACAACCCACCTGACAATCCAATTCAGAGATATCTTGCCATGGGGCATAATAGAGTCTATCAATGTGCTATTGCAAGACCTGACCCCCTATGCTCTCGGTGTGGGTCTGAAGTTGTTTGACCGTGTTACCCCGATCAAGACGCAGATCGTTCGCGCAGCGATGGGTTTGAACGACTAGATCAGGCCCGGAAAGATCGCTTCGTTCGATCCCTGCTTGCTCTTGATGTAGTTCAGTTTTCCCTGCCACACCGGTACCAAGTCGGGAACGCCGAGCAGGTAGCCCTGGCCAAAGTCCAGTTCCATATCCACCAACTTGTCGAGTTGTCCGGTAGTTTCGACATACTCCACAACGGTTCGTAGGTTCAGTTCCTGCGCCATCTGGCGGGTGATGCGTATGATCTGTTCGCTGGCCTTGTTGGTCGCCAGCGTGCGCACCAGGGAACCGTCGATCTTCAGGTACTTGATGCCGCCGCGCAGCGCGAGTTCGATGACGGTCTGCAGGGAGGCATAACCGGTACCGAAGTCATCGATGGCAAAATTAAGGCCGTACTCATTGTGAAGCCGGTAGACCAGATCGATGCAGTTCAGCAGGATCTGTTCGGTCAGTTCGATAACCACCTCGAACGGTTGTAACGGGCCGTTCATGGCTTCGACCAGTGCCCTGATATAGGTTTCATTTTCCAGCGAATGCGCAGACGCATTGATGAACAGGCGGTCGGTGATTCGCACCAGCCCTTCGGTCTGGTACACAATCGCGCCCAGTATGAGTTTATCGAACTCGGCGGCCAGGCCCATACTGACGATGTCATCGATGAAAATGCCGGCACTGATGTAACCGTCCTCCTGACGGAAGCGGCCGAGCACTTCGAAGGCGTGAATACGTTTCTGTTCATCCAATGTTACCAGCGGCTGGACAAAAATATCCACGGCCTTTTCGGAGAGCATGTTTCTCAGGTTGAGTGATTTGTGATACTGCTCACGCATCCACTGCAGCATGTTTTCAGCCTGCTCGGGGGTGTCTTCTATCGTGTTGGTCGTACTGCCGGGCTGTCGCAGATGCAGGCTCAGGTAATGGATCAGGTGGTGCATGTTCTCGGTGGTGAGTTCACGCAGATCCGTCAGGCTGATGCCGTGCGTCTGCAAGCTGATCTCGACCGGCAGGTTGTCCTGTCTTGAACGGTCCCTAGTGTTCTTTTCAAGCCGTTCGAGCAACTGTTCGACCTGCTCGACGTCGGCCATGTAGGACATGATGTAAAAGTCACCGGAAATGCCCTGCGTGTAGATCATCCACGACTGGTGTTGTTCGAATTCCTGTTTCAGCAGGTCCTCGATAATTTTCAGGGCGCGGTCGCCGGTTTCGTTGCCGTAGAGTTTGTTGAGCTTGCGTATGCCACGCAGGTTGACCACGCAAAAATATTTGTTTCCCGGCAGGTACAGGGATGCCTGTACGAAGCTGAAAAAGCGGTATATGCGATTGGTCTGGCTTTCGAAGTACAGTGTTCCCAGCAGGTTGAACATCTGGGTGACTTTCTGCTGGATTTCCTGGTAGGCGAGATAGGCCTGTTCGTAACGCCGGGTGGAAAGCATGGCGTAAAGAATGCTGGCCTGCTGGAAAATAAGCCGATGCTGCTCCTGGATCAGGTCGCAGATCTTCAGGTCCAGGCAGATAAGCAGGCTTTCGGGGTAGCGCAGGGCTTGTGCAAAGCGGCTTTTCTGTGCGAGTACCAGCGGGAAGCGTTCGAGGTCTACCTGAATGGCATGGTTTATTTCTTCCAGCCATTGAACGTAACATTGAATAAGTACTTTTTCCCGGATCGCCGCCTCGGGTATCGGGTTCAGTTTACGGGTTTCCAGGAGCATGTAGTGGTGCGCGGTGTTCTGTTTGCCCCACTCGAACCAGTGGTTGATGGTGCTGAAATGATCGACCGGTTCTTCGAGGTCGCCGCTTACCAGGCTGATCAATGTTTCCTTGGTGTGGTTGTAGCAGCCCATGAGGAGCGCGAAGGGAATATTGTTCCGGTGGTAGGCGCGGGCTAGTGTTTCGGGCGCGCCATCGTCGCGCTGGTCTTTGTTCGGAAACACCCGTAGAAAGTGACCGAAGGCATCGAGGATCGTTCGTTCCGATTTTCCGGTCAGAAGCGTTTCCAGTGCGCCATAGTTTTCATGGAATTCGTGCAGGCTGTCGAGCAGTTGTTCGACCTGCTCCGGAGTCAGGCTTGACAGTTCACTCATCGGCAATGTTCTCCCGTCATACAACTATCCTGCCCGCGGCTTCTTTCCGGCCGCGATTTTGGTATGGTTGTTGTAGTGGCGTTTTGTTCCTGAATTATAGCAGCAGAACGCAGCTTCGTGATACAGGATGTATCGAGCACAAATGTGTCGTCGAACCCCGATCCGGCATACGGTTTCCTCATCGGGACGTGTTCCTTTGTTATGAAGCTGACTGAAATCAATATCTACCCCATCAAGTCAAAGCGTCGTATTGCGCTCGACGAGAGTGAATTCCTGCCATGTGGTTTGCCATGGGACCGGCGTTGGATGCTGGTCGATGCCGGGGGCAAATTCATGACCGCTCGCAAGTGTCCAAGTATAAACACCCTTTCTAATTCAAGTCAAACCAAAGAATCCTAATGATAACCCCTTGTTCCTCTGCTTCTAATCAGCTAATTCCACGATTTCACCAAATCACACCATCCTGCCAACAATCTGTAGCAACTTCTTTTACCCACATATCATATAAGCATTTTATCCGTCGTGCGGCAGCAAGACAGATAAATGTGTGTTGAGCTAAGCCGTCATGGCGACTTAGCTCAGTATTCTCTATATTATATGGGGATTGTATTGCTTTTGGGTGGGGCTGTCCAAACCCAGGCTATGGTATTTGTCCAATCGCTTGGTTTTTTGGCGCTTCAATATCGGCATAATGATCATTATTTGCCTTGCAATTGCTGTTTTGTGTGCGGCATCGCTGCCTTTTCCCCGGTTTTCGTTTCTAGTGCCCGCACACGAGTCCAGGCGTTCTGGCGCCTGTTGATGAACAATGCTCTATGTACGAATACGTCAGGCTTTCATCGCGCCTCCATAATCAATGCGCCGGGGCGCTATTTCAGCGATGACCACCCAGGACGCCGCTTTACATTTCGGGCATGTCTGCGGTTTGTCTTGCGTTGTCATGGCCTGCGCTCCGCTTTCAGTCTGTAGTGACGACGCCTGATCCTGCGTGTCGCCCGTCTGTAGACATAGCCGAATTTGCGCCAGGTTTTGTCGCCGGCAGCGATTGGACAGGAAGCCGTAATGGCGAATACGCATAAATTCTTTGGGCAGGATATGCAGCAGGAAGCACCGGATCAGTTCTTCCCTGTTCAGTGCCATGACTTTGTTGCGGTTGTGATCGCGGTAGTCTTTGTAGCGGAATTCGACTTTGTTCTGCTTGATTGCCAGAATGCACGAGTTGCTGAGCGCTGTCTTGCGGCTGTAGCGGGACTGGTAACTAACCATGGTATCGGCTCGTTTCAGCCAGGCCCCTCCATTTCAATTTGATGTCACATGATACAACCCACCTGACAATCCAATTCAGAGGTATCTTGCCATGGGGCAGAGTAGAGTCTATTTGTGTGCTATTGCAAGACCTGACCCCTATGCTGCTATTGCAAGACCTGACCCCTATGCTGTGATCCTGCGTGTCGCTGGTCTGCAGGCAGTGCCGGATTTGCGCCAGCTTTTGCCTTCGACAGCGATTGGCCAGGAAGCCGAAATGGCGAATGCGCATGAACCCTTTGGGCAGGATATGCAGCAGGAAACGCCGGATCAGT
>JAJRWJ010000398.1 GCA_024276805.1 Gammaproteobacteria bacterium | reverse complement strand
TGGGGCCGGAAAAGCCCTTGTATATGCTTGGCTATTCCAATGGCGCTGCGCTGGCGGTCGAATATGCCCTGGCGGTATTGGAAGGTGAGCCGCTGCCCGAGCTGCAGGGCATGGTGCTGCTGTCGCCGGCCATCGGGGTCAGCAAAGTCGCCGCGCTGGCCAGCTGGCAGTCCGCGCTGGGCAGTCTGATTGGCCTGGACAAGCTGGCATGGACCTCGATCCAGCCGGAGTTCGATCCCTACAAATACAATTCCTTCACCGTCAATGCCGGGGACCAGATCTATCAGCTCACCGAGAATATTTCGCGGCGCATGAAGCTGTTGCAGAAACCACTGCGTGTCAGGGGATTTCCCAAAGTGCTCGCCTTTCATTCGGTCGTGGATGCGACCGTTGCACCGGACATACTCATCGACACGTTGTTTGCCAAGCTTGCCGCGGAAGGACACGAGCTGGTGCTGTTCGATGTCAATCGCAATGCGGAAACAGAAGAGTTGCTGCGCTCCGATCCGGATATCTTTCTGCAGCAATTGTTTGCCCAAAAACAGCTGGGCTTCAATCAGACGCTGATCACCAGCGCCAGGGCGGATTCAGAACAACTGGTGGTGCGTTCCAGGCAGGCGGGAGCGGACCGGGTTTTTGAGACACCGCTGGGGATGTTCTGGCCCGACGAGGTGTTTTCCCTGTCGCATGTCGCATTGCCATTCCCCCCCGACGACCCGATCTATGGTGGCAAGCCCTATCGGGGCAATGCCTATCCATGGATCACCCTGGGCAGCGTGGCGCTGCGTGGTGAGCGCAATCTGCTGCTGTTTCCCGACAATTATTTCATGCGGCTGCGCTACAATCCCTTCCATGCCTATCTTGCCCGTCGGGTTCGGGGATTTTGCCGGGCCGGGCGGCCGCTGGCCCGGCAAGCAAAGCCTATAGAAGAAATCCCCGCTCCTTGAGCTGGGCGTAGGCATCATCGACGGAAACCTGATCGGCATCGAAGACTATGTCACCGGCAACTGTATCGGTCAGACAGATACACAGCAATCCAGCGTGTTTGATGGCTTCGGTCAGTTCCTCCAGGCGCGATGGGGCGGCATCGACGATACTCGCGGCATGGCCGGTATCGAACAATTTTCGTTCCAGTCGGCAGGCGAAATCCTGTCTGTCGCTACCGGTCAAGGCAATCACTGCCGCCTGCTGGGCAAAGCGCGCGGCGCGCTCTTCGGTGGAGACTGGCTGCAAGGCGCCTGCATCCAATGCAAGGGTGATCATGCCCGCGCCCACGGTGATATTGGTGAGCCGGTCGATGATGATAAAGGCGCCGGTGGTTTTGTTGTTTTTGTAGGAGTCGAACACTACCGGGGCATTCACAGAAACGTCGCACAAGCCGATTTCGTTGAGTTGCAGTTGTTTGGCCGGATGCTTGTCCAGGGTATTCACATCGATGCGGTGATGGATTCTGGAAATGGATCCGGAAACGTTTCTGGTGGCCAGCTTCAAGGCGTACTGGCGGCCGGGGGCCATCGGTTTGTCGGCCATCCAGACGATGCTGGCGGTGAATCTGTCGGCGACTGTCGGCAAATTGTCGGCCCGGCTGATCATGTCTCCGCGGGAGACATCGATTTCATCCTGCAGCGTGAAGGTGGCCGCCATTGGTGGAAATGCCTCTTCGAGATCCCCATCGTAGGTGACGATGGCTTTGATGGCGCTGGTTTTTCCGGATGGCAATACCGTTATCCGGTCGCCGGGGTGAAAGACCCCGGAGGCGATGGTGCCACAGAAGCCACGGAAATCCAGATTGGGCCGGTTGACGTATTGCACCGGGAAGCGCGGGTCCTGAAAATTCCGGTCATTGACGATTTCAATGGTTTCCAGCATTTCCATCAACGGCTTGCCGGTATACCAGGGCATATTGTCGCTGCGGTTGACGACATTGTCTCCCTGCAAGGCGGAAATGGGAATGAAACAGATGCTCTGTTCATCGACATCCAGTTTGCGGGCAAATTCCAGGAAGTCTTGTCTGATCCCGGCAAAGGTCTGTTCGCTGTAATTCATCAGATCCATTTTGTTGATGGCGACGATCAGATGCCTGATGCCCAGCAGCGTGACAATGAAACTGTGCCGCCGGGTCTGAACCTGCACGCCATGCCGGGCATCGATCAGGATCACCGCCAGATCGCAGGTGGATGCGCCGGTGGCCATGTTGCGGGTGTATTGTTCGTGGCCAGGCGTGTCGGCGATAATGAATTTGCGCTTGGCCGTGGAGAAATAGCGGTACGCGACATCGATGGTAATGCCCTGTTCCCGCTCCGCCTGCAGGCCGTCGACCAGCAGCGCCAGATCGATGTCGCCGCCGGTGGTTCCGGATTTCACGCTGTCCGCCTTGACCGCGGCCAGTTGATCCTCGTAGATCATTTTCGAGTCGTGCAGCAAACGGCCGATGAGTGTGCTTTTGCCGTCATCGACGCTGCCACAGGTCAGAAAACGCAGTAATTCCTTGCGTTCATGCTGCGCCAGATAGGCATCGATGTCGGTGCTGATGAGGTCTGATTGATGGGACATGGTGGTCTGTTCAGTGCTGTGGTTTTGGTGAAGGTGTGTATACGCGGGATGGCCAGGCTAAAAATAACCTTCACGCTTCTTCTGTTCCATGGAGCCGGCCTGGTCGTGGTCGATGACCCGTCCCTGGCGTTCGGAACTTTTCGTCAGGAGCATTTCCTGGATTATTTCAGGCAGCGTAGTGGCCGTGGATTCCACCGCGCCGGTCAGCGGATAGCAGCCCAGGGTACGGAATCGGACCATTTTCATTTCCACTTTGTCGTCCGGCCCGATGGGCATGCGATCGTCATCGACCATGATCAGGGTGCCGTCCTTTTCCACGACCGGGCGTTGCTTGGCGAAATACAGCGGCACGATGGGGATGCTCTCCAGGTGAATGTATTGCCAGACATCCAGTTCCGTCCAGTTTGACAATGGAAATACCCGGATGCTTTCACCCTGGTCGATTTTGCCGTTATAGATGTTCCATAATTCCGGACGCTGGTTTTTCGGATCCCAGCGGTGATTTTTGTCACGGAAGGAATACACCCGTTCCTTGGCGCGGGATTTCTCCTCGTCCCGACGCGCACCACCAAAGGCGGCATCGAAGCGGTATTTGTCCAGGGCCTGCTTGAGGGAATCGGTTTTCATGACATCGGTGTGCTTCTTGCTGCCGTGGGTAAAGGGGCCGATGCCCTGTTCAACGCCATCCATATTGATATGCACGATCAATTCCAGACCCAGGTCTTTCATGAGTTTGTCGCGAAACTCGATCATCTCCCTGAATTTCCAGGTA
>JAJRWJ010000397.1 GCA_024276805.1 Gammaproteobacteria bacterium | reverse complement strand
GCTCCTGCCGGCCGTCAATGAAACCTATGGCAAGGTGATTTACTTCCAGAAACCCGATGATAAATTTCCGCTGGGCGAACCCTATGTGTTGATCGTTCAGGATATGCCGGAACAGGACTGATTCTACTTTGTCAGATTATTGAATGTAGGGCACACATCGCGTACCAGACAGCATGATTTTAATGTTTTATGTTTGTCATGGTACGCGATGCGTACCCTGCCAGGATGTTTTTATCAGATGTGATAAAGTAGTTCCCGTCATTTACAGATGGGAACTGATTCGGCACAAGGAAGTGCCGGCATAATCAATGGTCCCAAGCCGTTGATTATTGAAGTAAACAGCAAATCGCATTTGCTGTTTATAGACTTTAACAAAGTAGGACTAAGTAATATTTCCCCACGTACATGTTTCACATGTACATACTTCCAGTCAGCGGGTTTGGTTTTCCCGCTGACTCTTTTTTGGAGATGCCACCATGCGATTACTGCCGGTATTGTTATTGGGGCTTTTCTTTCTCAGTGGCGCGAATGCGGGGGAGAATTCAGGTCTGCCGCCGTTGCCGGTGTCTGCGGACAATCCGCAAAGCGCCGCAAAAGTCGCTTTGGGGCGGCAGTTGTTCAATGACCAGCGCTTCAGCGGCGATGGCACTATCAGCTGCGCCAGCTGTCATTTGCCGGAAAAGGCCTTCACCGACGGTTTGCCAGTAGCCAGGGGCATCGACGGTCAGACCGGAACCAGGAATGCTCCGACCGTCGTGAATGCGGCATTCTATACCCGGTTGTTTCTGGATGGCAGAGCGCCCAGTCTTGAGAAACAGGCCCTGGGGCCTTTTGTCAATCCCATCGAGCACGGTTTGCAAGATCACCAGCAGATTGTTGATGTTGTGCGGCGGGATGCCGGCTATCGGGAGCAATTTCATAATGTTTTTGGCATCACTGCCAAGCAAATCACTATCGACCATGTAGTTAAGGCTATCGCCAGTTTCGAGCGCACCTTGATTGCCGGTGATTCCCCCTTCGACCGGTATTATTTTGGCCGTGACAGAACGGCCCTGTCGGACAGTGCGGCGCGCGGGCTGCGCATTTTCCGGCGCAAGGGCAACTGTGCCAACTGCCACGAAATCAGCTGGAACAACGCATTGTTCACCGATAACCAGTTTTACAATATTGGCGTCGGCTTTCAGCGCCTGCAGCCGGTTATGGATGAATTTCTACAGGCGCTCCGCGACGGCAGGGATCCGCGTCAATTCGAATTGAGCGCCTGGCAGCGTTCGGAGCTGGGCCGGTTCAATGTCACCAGGGTGATCGCCGATATCGGCAAATTCAGAACCCCGACGTTGCGCAACATTGCCCGTACCGGGCCTTACATGCACGATGGCAGCGTAGAGACGCTGGAAGAAGTTGTGGAATACTATGACCAGGGCGGCGAGAAAAACCGTTTCCTGGATGCCGCGATTTTTCCACTGCATTTGACAGACCAGGAAAAACAGGACCTGGTGGCTTTTCTGCAGTCGTTGACAAGTCCGCAATATCAGGCTTCAGAAAAATAGCCTGGGCAACATTCATGCTGCCAAAGGGTAATAGCATATGGCGGTGGCCTGTGTTAGGGCACGCCGCTTTCGCTACCTACGCTAATTGATTTATGTCGCAGGAGCGGCTTCAGCCGCGATTTCTCCCGGACTTAAAACAACCCCAGCTGAACCTGGGCGACTTCGGACATCATTTCCCGCGACCAGGGGGGGTCGAGGACAACCTCCACTTCGACGTTCGCCACGCCGGGCAGTGCACGGATGCATTTTTCCACATCGCTTTGAATCACCGGTCCCATGCCGCAGCCGGGCGCGGTCAGGGTCATCATGACATGAACGTCGTTTTTTCCGTCTTCCCGCGGTGTAACCTGGCAATGATAAACCAGGCCCAGATCGACGATATTCACCGGAATTTCCGGGTCATAGACCGTTTTCATCACTTCCCAGCAATTCTTCTCCACCATTTCCGGGGTGGTCTCGTCGACCAGGGTATGCAGTTCCAGCGGTTCTTTGCCCAGTGCATCGGCATCGGCGCCGGCAATGCGTACCATATGACCCAGTTCTGTGATCACGGTGTAGTTGTTGCCCAGCGACTGATGGATGGTCACTGTCTCGCCTTTTTTCAGTGTCCCGTGGTTGCCCTCGGGAATGGTGACGATATTGACATCACGGGTCAGTTCTATGGTTTCTCTTTCTGCCATGGGAATCGTTTATTGTAGAAAAGTTTGCGCATCGATGCTTTGTCCGGTGACGCCGATGCTTTCCGGTCCACACAGATAGACATAGACAGCATCGAGAGAGTTCATATCCGGCAATTGGCTTTTGTCTTCTCCCGGGTAGATGCGGTTGCGCAGTGGTGAATTGACCGGTCCTGGGATCAGCGTGTTGACCCGGATTTTCTGTGCCGATTCCAGTTCTTCGGCCAGAATTCCGGCAAATCCCTCCAGGGCGATCTTGGCGACGCCGTAGGCGCCGGCATAGGCGCGGGCATTGCGCACCGATGAATCCGAAGTGAAGACAATGGACGCATGTGCACTTTTTTGCAGTACCGGCAACAGTACCCGGGTCAACAGAAAAGCGGCGCTCAGATTGACATTCAGTGTGTGCCCCCAGGAGGCTGTCGGATGCGTGGCGACCGGCCCCTGGGTGCCGAGTTCCGCGGCGGAATGCAGCAATCCCTGCAGGGCGCTGTACTTGTCGCCAATGACCCGGGCAAGCTCGTTGTATTGACCCTCGTTGGCGCCGGCCAGGTCGAAGGGATAGATGGCCGGTTCCGGTGCGCCAGTGTCGACGATACGGTCATAGACATCCTCCAGCCTGGGGACGTTCCTGTCCAGCAGTATGATGCTGGCACCCTGTCTGGCCAGGGCAACAGCCGCAGTGGCGCCCAGTCCTCCCGCGGCGCCGGTGATCATTATGGTTTGCTCGGTCAATGGCATACGCTTGTTTCTATCCAGGCAAGGATTTCCAGGGGGTTGCTGATCAGGGCGTCGGCTCCCCAGCTGTGGGGATCGTCCGCCGGTTTCAGATAACCGTAGGCAGCAGCCAGGGTTTTCATGTTGGCGCCTTTGCCGGCGGCGATGTCATGTGCCGAATCGCCGATGTAAATGCTTTGTTCGGGGAGCACGCCGGCATCCCGGCAGGCGGCCAGCATCGGTTCCGGGTGGGGTTTGCTCCTGGTAGTGGTATCGCCGCTGATGATACAGGCAGCTCTGGAGGTCAGCTGTAACGCCGCCATCAAGGGTTTGGTGAAGCGCTGCAGTTTGTTGGTCACGACGCCCCATTTGATGCCCCGGGCTTCAAGGTTCTGCAAGACTTCGGCGATGCCTGGAAACAGTCTGGTCTGATCGGCGATGTGCTGCTGGTAATCCTCCAGCATGGCGGTCAGGATCTGTTTTTGCAGCTGTTCTGTCCCGGAGCCATTCAGGCTTTCCCGGACCATCGCCGCGGCGCCATAGGAAATATAAGGCTGTACACGCCGTTTGTCCGGCGCCGGCAGGTCATGGCTGCGCAGAGCCCGCTGCAATGCCGCCAGCAAGTCTGGAGCGGTATCGATCAGCGTGCCGTCCAGATCGAACAATACGCAGGTGAGCCGGAAATCCGCATTCATGGCGCGTTATTCGGGACGTTGGAAGGCGGCAATATAATTGACATCGATATCTTTTCCCAGGCTGAAGCTTTTCGTGAAAGGGTTGTATTCGATGCCGACGATGCCCTGCATGTCAAGCTCTGCCTCCCGGCACCAGCGGCTCAGCTCCGAGGGCTTGATGAAGGTTTTGTAGTCATGAGTGCCTTTGGGCAACATTTTCAGCAGGTATTCCGCGGCGACGATGGCCAGCAAATAGGCTTTCGGCTTGCGGTTGAGGGTGGAGAAAAAGACATGGCCTCCCGGTTTGACCAGGGTCGCGCAGGCGGAAACGATCGATGCCGGATCGGGGACATGTTCCAGCATTTCCATGCAGGTGACGATGTCGAACTCCCCCGGATTCTGCTCGGCCATCGCCTCGGCACTGATTTTCTGATAATGGACATCGATGCCGGATTCCAGTCCGTGCAGGTCGGCGATGTCGATCAGTTACTCGCTGAGATCGATGCCGGTGACGTCTGCGCCAAACTTTGCCAGCCCTTCACTCAATATACCGCCACCGCAGCCGACATCGATGATGCGTTTGCCGTCGAGGTCGGTGTAGTCACGGATGAAACGGATGCGCAGGGGATTGATATCATGCAGGGTCTTGAACTCGCCGTGGCGGTCCCACCAGCGTTCCGCCAATGAGCCAAATTTGTTGATTTCGTGCGCATGCACATTTTCCGATGTCGCTGTCATTGCCTTGATCCGAATTGAGATATCACTATAGTATACTGGATTACTGGGTTAATCGTCATTTGTTGTTGCAGTGGTCACAGGGCGAGCGCATATAAATCACTGTGAGAATAGCACATTAGCGTACAACCCGGATTCCGCAAGCTCCATCCAGGCTACATTCGAATCAGGTTGTGCCGCTTGGTCCATGTCGATGAGCGCTCATAACCGTAGCCGCTTCAACCCGGCCATGGTAAGCAATTCCCAATATTATTTGCAGGCGGTTTAGCGCATGGTTGCAGAACGAAAGCCGGCCAAACAGCCTCGATGCAAGCCTGATCGTTGCCTGTTGCCAGTGTTCCACTTTAAGCTGCACTCAGCATCTTGATTGCTGTATTGCAGCGAGGGGAGTGTGGCTGTCCAGGCTATATACCAGGTCATGGAAAAAACAGAAATGCCGTCACGAATCCAGGCGCCGTTGCCATTCGGCCAGTCTGATGTTCAATTCATCGCTATCGATTGATGTCAGTTGTCGCTGCTTGAGCAGTTGTCGCCCGGCGATCCAGACATCGGTCACCTGCTGACGACTGGCGGCATAGACGATTTGCGAGACGGGATCGTACAGGGGCCGGGTTTCCAGTTGCTGCAGATCGATGGCAATGCAGTCTGCGGATTTGCCAGTTTCCAGCGAGCCGATTTCATGGTCGAGGCCCAGCGCCCTGGCGCCGTTCAGGGTGGCCATGCGCAGTGCGCTATGCGCCGGCAGGGCGCTGGCATCCTGGGCGACGCCCTTGGCCAGCAGGGCGGCAGTGCGCATTTCCCCGAACATGTCCAGATCATTGTTGCTGGCGGCGCCATCGGTACCCAGGGCGACATTGATGCCGGCATCCAGATATTTCACCACCGGGCAGAAGCCGCTGGCCAGCTTCAGGTTGGATTCGGGACAGTGCACGATGTGCGCGCCGCTGCGGGAGAACAGTTCGATTTCATCGTCTTCGATCTGGGTCATGTGCACCGCCATGAAGTTTGGCGTCAGCAGGCCGAGCTTTTCCAGTCTTTGCAGTGGCCGTTGTCCGTACTGCTCCAGGGCCAGCTCGATTTCATGTGC
>JAJRWJ010000396.1 GCA_024276805.1 Gammaproteobacteria bacterium | reverse complement strand
TGCAATTCTTCGGTTTCTTCCAGACCATCCAGGCTCTGCTTGTTTTTCAGCAGCCGGAATGCCTGTTCCAGCACCCTGTAACGGCTGCCGGTAATTCCCGCTCTTCTCAGGCCTATGCTATTCAGATGATAATGCCGCGCCGGACGGCCGCCGATCAACATGAAAGGGATGACATCCATATTCAAGCCGGTAGTGCCCTGGACAATGGCATAGGCCCCCACCCGGCAGAACTGATGCACTACCACCGCGCCGCCCATGAAGACATTCCGGCCAATGCTGACAAAGCCCCCGATAGCGACATTATTGGCGAAAATAGTGGCATCGCCAATATTACAGTCGTGCGCGACATGGCTGTGGTTCATGAAGTAGCATCCCGAGCCAATCTGTGTGGCGCCATTTTCCTGTGTTGCCCGATGCGCGGTAAACCCTTCCCGGAAGACATTGTCATCGCCTATCTGCAAATAGGAGACCGTCTCCTCATTGAAGCTGACATCCTGAGGCAGATCACCGAGCACCACATGGGGGTGCAGGACATTTCCGGATCCCATGCGGACATGGCGACGCAGTACCGAATGGCTGCCAATGTTGCATCCAGCGCCAATTTCCACATCGTCCTCGATGACCGCAAAGGGTCCTATCGTGATATCCTCCGGCAAAATCACGGTTTCCGCCAGACAGGCAGTCGGATGAATATGCTGTGCCATTAAAAATTATCCTCGCGGGTGAAAACGTGCATGCAAATCCTGCAATCGTGCGCTCGCTATATGTGTATAGATCTGCGTCGTGGACAGATCACTGTGCCCCAGCAGCAGCTGCACCACACGCAAATCGGCACCGTGATTCAGCAAATGGGTGGCAAAAGCATGACGCAGCGTATGCGGTGACAAATGTTTCCGTATATCGACCTTGTTCGCATAGCGCTTGATGATATGCCAAAAAGCCTGCCTTGTCATGCCTGCGCCCCGATTGGTGACAAACAGGGCAGCGCATTGCATCCCCTTCAGCAGTTGTGGCCTGACATCGCGCAGGTAATCCTCGAGCCAGGACACGGCTTCCTCTCCCAGGGGCACCAGTCTTTCCTTGTTACCCTTGCCGCTGATTCTGAGCACGCCCTGTCTGAAATTGCATTGCTCGAGGCGCAGCCCGACCAGCTCTGAAACACGCAGCCCGGTGGCATACAGTGTCTCCAGCATGGCCCTGTCCCGCTGACCCAGCAAACTGGACAATTCCGGCGCCGACAAGAGGCGCTCCACATCCTGCTCCGACAGGGATTCAGGCAGCGGTCTGCCGATATGCGGGGCTTCGAGCAGCGCCGTGGGATCGGTGGCAATCTGGTTTTCCCGTAGCAGATAGCCATAGAAACCACGTAGCGTGGAAACGGTCCGTGCCGCTGAACGGCTGCTGATGCCGGCATTGAAGCGGCTTGCCAGGAATCGCGAGAGATCCTCGGCGGAGACCTCCAGCAGGCATTTCTGGCGTGTCTGCAGCCACTGGGAGAAAATATGCAAATCACTGCCGTAAGCGCTCAGGGTATTCTCGCTCAAGCCTCTTTCAGCCCACAGCACATCCTGAAAACGTTCGATCAGACTCTTGTCGTCCATCCAGGAACTCCTGCTTCATGGCCAAGTAACTGCCGTTTGATCTGCAGCAGTCTCCCCCTGGTCTGCCCGGCATAGCCACCGATACCAGATGCCGCGACGACGCGATGACAGGGTACCAACAGCGGCCAGGGATTTTCCCGGCAGGCGCCGCCTATTGCACGAGGGCTGGAATCGAGAATTTCCGCCAACTGCGCATAGGTAACCGTGCGGCCGACAGGTATATCGATCAGTGCCGCCCAGACGCGGTTTCTAAATGGCGTACCCTGTCGAAGCAGGGCAAATGAAAATACAACGCCGGGATCGAGCCAGTATTGCTGCAACTGCAGCAGGATGCCGGCGAGAGTTTCCGAGCGCGGCCCGTATTCACGGCAGCCGGCGCTGCACCATGCGCTTCCGAGCAGCACTTCACCTCTGCTGTAGAGTGCGAATTTCCCCATCGGCGTGCACACGACTGCCGAATCTTCGCTCCCCGGACAGCAATCACTCCAGCTCAACACAATCGTTACTGGTGCAAACCGGGATTCAACAAAAAAGGCAGCTTGCCGGCTGCCTTTCTTGCTGTGTGCACATTGCGCAATACTGCCTGGCTCAGATTTTTTCCTTGATGCGCGCGGCCTTGCCGGTCAAATTACGCAGATAGTATAACTTGGCGCGTCGCACGTCGCCGTAGCGCTTGACGGTAATGCTATCGATCATCGGACTGTGTGTCTGGAAAACACGTTCCACCCCCTCGCCATGGGAAATTTTTCGCACCGTAAAAGCCGAATTCAGGCCACGATTACGCCGGGCAATGACCACACCTTCAAAAGCCTGCAACCTTTCACGGTTACCTTCTTTCACTTTTACCTGAACGACCACTGTGTCGCCAGGACCGAACTCCGGAATATCCTTCTTCAGTTGTTCCGCTTCCAAAACATCAATAATATTACTCATTTCCACACCCTTTATACTTCACATTCAGTTTTAAATTCATTCAACAATGCCCGCTGCTCCGCAGTCAGACGCAGTCTGTCCAGCAAATCCGGTCGCCGCCGCCAGGTCTGGCCCAGCGCCTGCTTCATCCGCCAGCGCTCGATGCGGGCATGATCACCGCTCAGCAACACCGCCGGAACCGCCATGCCATCGATCATCTCCGGCCTGGTATAATGTGGGCAGTCCAGCAACCCCTGCATATGGGAATCCTGTCTGGCGGAATTTTCATCACCCAGCACCCCTGGCAACAGCCTGGTTATCGCATCGATCACCAGCAACGCCGCCAGTTCACCGCCACTGATGACAAAATCACCCACCGACCATTGTTCATCGCAACATGCCTCGATGAAGCGCTGATCTACGCCTTCATAACGCCCGGCAACCAGGATCAAGCGTTGCAGCGTGCTGGCCCGGTTCAGCAACTGCTGATCGAGCGGCTCTCCCTGCGGGCTCAAACAGACGACTCTGGCCGCATCGGGCGAGGCATTTCTGGCCTGCTCGACAGCATCCCGCAAAGGCCGATACTTCATCAGCATGCCCGGCCCGCCGCCATAGGGGCGATCGTCTACGGTTCTATGCCTGTCGCTGGTGTAGTCGCGTGGGTTCCAGGTGTGCAATGCCACGATATTCCGCTCGATGGCCCTGCCTGTCACGCCATAACCCGCGGCGGACTCGATCATTTCCGGAAAAAGCGTGACGATATCGAAGCGCATAAGGCCAACCGTCAAAATTCCGGATCCCAGTCGACGATCATCCGGCCTTCCCGAAGA
>JAJRWJ010000395.1 GCA_024276805.1 Gammaproteobacteria bacterium | reverse complement strand
GTACAAAAAACACCAACCCCACTTCACCCACTCCGGCCAACAACCCCCAGCCCAGATAACGCCATTGACGGTGAGTAAATTCCCAATACATATCTTTCAGCCGCTTACGCTCTATCCAACGCCAGACTGACAGGATAATTAAAAAGTTGACAAGAAAAACAATGATCACACCGATGATCTTCCCATCCGGGCTGATGGTCTCCAGTGTTTTTCCGT
Source organism: Gammaproteobacteria bacterium (assembly GCA_024276805.1). Classification (GTDB taxonomy): domain Bacteria; phylum Pseudomonadota; class Gammaproteobacteria; order Methylococcales; family Methylomonadaceae; genus JANEMG01. Next base: position 2,765 of record JAJRWJ010000395.1, on the reverse strand, counting down.
GAAAATCTATATCAAGCCAATGCAGCTTGTCCACCAACAATGCCAGCACGAGCCAACCTGCCAGGTTACCAAAAATACCTATCGCAAGAACGGCTTGCAGGATTAGAACGCGCATGACAGGCCAAATGCGTTCGCGCATAAACGGTTTCTTCATTTTGGTTGTCTCTCCTTCACTTACCTGTGTATTGGCTGGCTGACGAGACAATAACCGCCCGCCGGTTTTGCAATCCGACACAATTTGATTATAGCCATAATTTGCATTTTGCGCGCCGCTGACCCTCCGCCGAAGGCGGGATGGCACCCTCGTGGTAATCGACGCCGCGCCGGGATGCCCCATCCGGGCAGGCCGCAGCCGCCGGCGGATATTCGTCCGGGCGCTTGCGCGAAGCCCGAATCGGTGTGTATCATTCTCTGCCCGCCCGTGCCTGCGGCGCGGGACAGGGTGGCGCTGCCTAAAAGCAAAAAACGCCTTGATTGGACGCTTTCGCCTTTGCCGAAAGTGGCTGTTCCAGACTGAGCAGGTCATTTGGACGGCTTTTTGCTCTTTTTACTTGACACTTCCATTAATCGGTAGCTTGCGCCCTTCTTCAATAGATAAGCCAATCTAAATTACGCCCCACCAGCAATTCTGTCATCTTGGTATGGTGTGTGTTTTTCATAGCAATTTCTCGCATAACTAATTTATGCCTACGAACTAATCGCCGAGTTGTTTCATCGTTACTATACGTCATTAGGAAATCGCCCATCAATTTACTGCATAGTCCAAACAATTCATCATGGTCAAGTTCAGAATGAGTATATAGACGGCTACCTGCCTTTTTTCCGCCCGATGTGTATGGAGGGTCTATGAAAAAGGCAATATCTGGTTTTTGTAGATTGTTCCGTATTTCATCAAGACCATCGCCTTCTATAAAAGTAAGCCTATCTCGAATACCGTGTATTTTGCGGATACGCTTACCTAAAGTTTCTGGATACCAACGAGAAGCAATTCCTTTACCATTTTCTCCCTTTTTGACTTTACCTGCTCCTGGTGCAAGAATCCCCCCTCTATTAACTCTATTTTTAACTATCGTCTGAAACGCCTGTTCTCGCGTATTCAGATTGGTCGCATCTAATACTTTGTCCACTGTTTCACGAGAAAAAGCAAATTTCTCAATTCTTTCAGCTAACCATTCACCATCTCCACCAATGATTGTTTTCCAAACAGATGCAACTTGGTGGTCTAATTCTACAAGAACAACATGTTTTGCCAAGTTTTCAAATGCAACCGATAAACCAACTATTCCACCGCCAGCAAACGGTTCGATAAAAAGTTCTGGCTTAGAAGGCAAACTTGCAAGCCATTGCCGAATCCGCGGTACTAACCATGTTTTCCCCCCAGGATAACGAAACGGACTTCTAAATGGCACAGAAGCCACATTTACAATTCTGTCTTTTTGAGGAAGAAATGATAGTTGGTAGGCCATCAAATTATTGTCTGATTATGTCTGCCAAGGTGGGAGCGTCGGGAGGATAGTCATTATCCAATTTTGCGTCAAGTTTCGTCTGTAACTCGTTGACAAACTCGTCTATTGGCCCAGCTTCAGGAGTGGTTATTTGTTGTAGTGCTGGTCTAAACTGTGTGTAGACTGTTTCATATGAGACTAACTGAAATCTATTCTGCGCCTCGATAAAATCTAGCTCATAGACAAGCCAGGCAACATCAGCCTCTTCTTGTTTGACTTCGGGCAATTGGGGCAGCGTCTCAAAAAATGCTCGGTGCAAGGCAACTGTTTGTTTTTTTCGCCAGGTTTGCAAAATCGAACCTTTGTAGAGCATTTGGGGAACTAATCTTTTTCGCGAAGATGACAGGTAATCTGCTCTTACATGGGTTGATTTCCAAATCATATCCTGATTAGTCTTTCTGTCACTCATGTATTGAGCGAAAGGCCGTCGCACATTGCCAGAAATATACACGGCTTGTACTTCAAGCGAACCAAAATCTATAATTTGTCCTTCGTCATCGTAGGCAACTAAAACAAAATCGATGTTACCGGCCGTTTTTCCCTGAGCGTCAGTAAGCCTGATTTCCTGTAATGATGTCCATGCGGTACCACTTGGAAAGAGAAAATTAGCAGCTTCTTCAACTATTAGCCAATCTTGCCGAAAACGCACCGGACATGTTAGTGCCAATTGTCCACCATCGTAAATACTACAAACACCCAAGGGGTCTTTGGCCTTATCTTTTGTACAAGATGGCACTTTATTGTTATACGGGCAAAGTTTGTTGTTTCGGAAACGTTCCGCGACAGGGGACAAATTTGTAGTAGGGAGACCGAATACTTCAGCAAGAGGATGATTTGACATAGGATGGGGCAACTTTCATATTGGATGAGTTACTCTGATTCTAGCATACTTATCATAGAAGCTGGAGAACTATCAAAATCTGATGCCAAGATCAGCAAGCTAACGATTTGTTTAGCTGCCGGGGCGACTTTAACCCTGAACATTCTTTGCTCGTAACCAATCTCAAAACATCGCGCCGCTTATCCTCGGTAAAGCCCCGGTCAGCTACAATCACCCAGTACGGCGGGGCCGTCCTTCAATCCAAATGAAACAGGAGCGCTGTCCTGCAATGATAGAATAGGAGAAGGATAAGCGGTTGGAGCCCGAACTCTCGCATTGGAGGCTAGATGCCCCGTTTAGAAATCTGGGCCGCGGTTTAGACGTTTTTTTCTCTGGTGGCACAGGCTGCGAACCTGGTGACCCCGATCAGTAAGCTGTTG
>JAJRWJ010000039.1 GCA_024276805.1 Gammaproteobacteria bacterium | reverse complement strand
GAAAAAAGGTCTGCGTCGTTGCTGCAACAAAACCGCAACGCGCAGCGTATCACCATAGTAATCGCGCAGGCGCTGTGTCAGTGAATCGGGTTCATAGATCCAGGATTGCACGGCTTTTGGAATATGCCGGCGCAAGCCGGGGCGACTCACCCTCCAAGCTGGTTCGTTCAGGAATAAATGACTATGGATTGGCAATTGGGTCATACCTCTGCATACTGTGTTGTGTCTCCCAGCCAGCGGTCGATCAGCGGCTGCACGGATTCAGGCGCTTCCGCCTGGATAATTTCGGCCGCCTGCGGTACCCTGGGGACAAGTTCCGCATCGCGGCTCAGGTCGGCAATTTTAAACGTTATCTGTCCGGTTTGACGCGTTCCCAGCATTTCCCCCGGGCCGCGCAGCTGCAGGTCCTTTTCCGCGATGATGAAACCATTGCAGGTTTCCCTGAGTATCCCCAGGCGTTCCCGGGCAGTCCCGGACAAGGGACCCTGATACATCAACAGGCAATAGCTGTCACCAGGGCCACGGCCAACCCTGCCGCGCAGCTGGTGCAGCTGGGCCAGCCCCAGTCGCTCCGGATTCTCGATGATCATCAGGCCGGCATTGGGTACATCGACGCCCACTTCGATTACCGTTGTCGCCACCAGCAGGTCTGTCCGGCCCTGTTTGAATGCCAGCATGGCCTGTTCCTTTTCGGCGGCTTTCATGCGTCCGTGCACCAGAGCGATGCGGATTCCCGGCAACATCTGGGTCAACTGTTCCAGGGTATTTTCCGCGGCCTGGCACTGCAACGCCTCCGATTCCTCGATCAGCGTGCAGACCCAGTATGCCTGCCGACCCCGGGCTATCCAGCTGTCGATTCTGGCAATCACCTCGGCGCGCCGTTCGGCGGGAATGACACTGGTGACAACGTTTTGCCGACCGGGCGGCATTTTATCTATGATCGAAATATCCAGGTCGGCATAGCGCAGCATCGCCAGGGTGCGCGGAATGGGGGTGGCGGTCATGACCAGCTGATGCGGTCTGCAGCCTGAGGTTTCACCCTTGGCGCGCAGCGCCAGGCGCTGGTTGACGCCAAAGCGGTGTTGCTCGTCGATGATCAACAGTCCCAGGCGGAAGAACCGGACCGCCTCCTGAAACAGTGCATGGGTGCCGACGATCACTGCCGCCGAGCCGCCGGCAATATCCTGCAGGATGGTCTCCCGCTCGGTTTTCTTCTGCTGTCCACTGAGATACACGGTTTTGATCTGCAGCGGCTCGAACCAGGCGTGGTAACTGTTATAGTGCTGTTCCGCCAGTAATTCTGTCGGCGCCATCACCGCCACCTGGAAGCCGGAATTCAGGGCCTGCAGTGCGGCGAATGCCGAGACTACAGTCTTCCCGGAACCGACATCGCCCTGCAACAGGCGCATCATCGGGCGGTCACACCGGCAATCGCTGCAGATTTCAGCGATGACCCGCCGTTGTGCGGAGGTCAGCTGGAAAGGCAGGTTCTGTTCCAAGGTGTCGCTCAATTGTTGGCTGGCTGCAAAAACCGGCGCCTGCAAGGCCTGGTCCCGCTGCCTGGCAACCCTGCGGCTCAAATGATGGGCCAGGAATTCCTCGAAGGCAAGCCGCTTCAGCGCCGGGTGTGTGCCGTTTTCCAGATCGGCCAGCGTGACACTGTTGTCTGGCGCGTGCAGCAAGGGAATGGCCTGCGCCAATTCCGGTAACTTCAGACGCTGCAGCAACGCAGCCGGCAGTAGCTCAGGAAGGGCGTCCCGATGTCGGGTGAAGAGAGTCAACGCCTGGCGCACTGCCTTTCTCATGGTGTTCTGATGCAGCCCTTCACAAAGGGAATAAACCGGCGTCAGACAGGCTTCGGTGGCACAGGCGGATGTGTTGGGCAGCAGTTTATATTCCGGGTGAATCATTTCCAGTCCGGCGTAACCGGCCCTGACTTCGGCAAAACAGCTCAACAACGGCGCATTCTGCAGGTCGCTTTGCTGCCTGGCGGTAAAGTGAAAAAAACGCAGCGTGATGCAGCCGGTGCCATCGCTCATTCTGCAGAGCAGACTGCGGCGACCGCGCTGCAGGATCTCGCTGAATTCGATGCGACCACAGACCAGGGCCGTGATACCCGGCCGCAATGCGCCGATGGGACAGACTCTGGTCCGGTCTTGGTAGCGTAGCGGCAGATGCAGCAGCAGGTCGACGATTCTGACGATACCGAGTTTTTCCATGCGCCTGGCTGTCTGTGCACCGATGCCCGACAGGGTTGTGACCGGCTGATGCAGCATCAGGTTGGCGTTGCTCGAGGACATGGGCAAGTTGTTTACACGGGTCAGGAAAAGTCAGCATCATGCGCAATGGACGGAGAGAAACACAGCGGCCACTGACTGAATTCCGTGTTAAGCGGAATATTCCTCTTCTCTGACCACCATGATGGCATCCATTTCCACTGCGACCCCTTTCGGCAAGGCGGATACTCCGACCACGGCGCGCGCTGGATAGGGCTGGGGAAAGTATTCCCCCATGATTTCATTGACGATTGGAAAATGCGCCAGATCGGTCAGATAGATTGTGATTTTGACGAAATCGTAAAAATCACCGCCGGCGGCTTCGGCAACGGCCAGCAGATTGTCGAACACCTGTTTGATCTGTACTCTGATGTCACTGTCGACAACTTCCATCGTGGCCGGGTCCAGCGGGATCTGCCCGGACAGGTAGACGGTGCTGTCGACCTTTACCGCCTGCGAATAGGTGCCGATGGCCTGGGGCGCCTGCTCGGTATGAATGATTTCTTTGGTCATTTTTTTGCTTTAAGCCTTTACCCGGGTGATTTTTAAAACGATGAACAATTTCTTCAGTTTGCGCATGATGTTGGCCAGATGCAGCCGGTTCTTCACGGTCAGCGTGATCAAGTCGATGGAAACCCGGTCGTCCTGGTCGATGACGGAAACATTTTCGATGTTGGCGTCCATGCTGGAAATGGTTGCGGCAATGGTTGCCAGTGTGCCGCGCTTGTTGCGCAGTTCGATACGGATTTCCACCGGAAATTCTCCCGAGGCGTCCTTGCTCCATTCGACATCCAGCCAGCTGACCTGCTTTTTTTTCATGTCGCCGCTGTTCCGGCAGTCATGATGATGCACGACGATGCCGCGGCCGGGATTGAAATAGCCGATGATGGTATCTCCCGGAATGGGGCGGCAGCATTTTGCCAACGTCACCACCATGCCTTCCGTGCCTTTGATGATCAAGGGTGTTTCCACGCCTTTGGCAATGCTGTCCAGTTTCACCGCGGCGTGAATGTCCTTCTGGGCCAGACGTTTGGCGACCAGGAACGGCATTCTGTTGCCCAGGCCGATGTCTTCCAGCAGTCTGTCCAGGGACTTGATGTTCATGACTTCCAGCAATTGCTGGAGATGCTCCCCGGGAATGTCCTGCAGCTGGATGTGCATGCCTTGCAGTTCTTTTTCCAGAAGCCGCCGTCCCAGGGCAATGGCTTCCTGCTGCTTGAAATTTTTCAGATAGGTGCGAATGCCGGCCCGCGCCTTGGCGGTCACGACATAATTCAGCCACAGGGGATTTGGTCTGGCCCAGGAAGCGGTGATGACCTCGACCGTGACGCCATTCTGCAGCTGGGTCTGCAGGGGAACCAGACGCCTGTCTACCCGCGCCGAAACACAGGAGTTGCCGATATCGGTATGTACCGCATAGGCGAAGTCGACGATGGTGGCGCCGCGTGGCAGTTTGATGATGCCTCCCTGAGGGGTGAAGACGAACACTTCCTGGGGAAACAGATCGATTTTCAGGTTGTCGATGAACTCCAGCGAATCGCCGGCGGCTTTCTGGATTTCCATGACATCCCTGAGCCATTCGTTGGCCCTGGCCTTGAAGGAATGACCATCTTCGACATCGGATTTATACAACCAGTGCGCGGCAATGCCGGATTCCGACATGCGATGCATTTCTTCCGTTCTGATCTGTATTTCTATGGGCAGACCGTAGGGTCCGATCAACACCGTATGCAGGGATTGGTAGCCGTTGGCTTTGGCCAGGGCGATATAATCCTTGAAGCGGCCGGGGACCGGTTTGTACAGATTGTGCACCACGCCCAGGGCCCGGTAGCAATCGTCGACCCGTTTGCAGGAGATTCTGAAAGCGTAGACATCGAAGACATCGGCAAAGGAAATTTTCTTGCTGCGCATCTTCTGATAGATGCTGTACAGATTCTTCTCTCTGCCTTCCACGTCGCAGATCAAGCCGGCATCTTCCAGACGGTTTTGCAATGCCGATTTGATCGTCGCGACAATTTCCCGGCGATTGCCGCGGGCTTTCCTGATTTCTTTTTTCAGGATCCGGCTGCGCATCGGGTACATGGATTCGAAACCCAGCGTCTCCAGCTGCAGGCGGATATGATTCATGCCCAGGCGGTTGGCGATGGGGGCATAGATATCCAGGGTCTCCCGGGCGATGCGACGCTTCTTCCCGGCCGGCATGGCGCCCAGCGTCTGCATGTTGTGCAGCCGGTCGGCCAGTTTCACCATGATCACACGCAGATCATTGGCCATTGCCAGAAACATCTTGCGGACATTTTCCGCCTGCGCCTCTGCCTGGGACTTGCTGTCGATCTGGGTCAGTTTGGTGACGCCATCCACCAGCTCCGCAACCTGATCATTGAAGGTCGTGCGGATGTTCTCTTTGCTGATGTTGGTGTCTTCGACGACATCGTGCAGTATCGCCGCGATGATGCCATTGATATCCATGCGCATTTCGGCGAGAATGGTGGCCACTGCGATGGGGTGACAGATATAGGCCTCGCCACTCTTCCGGTACTGGCCGTGGTGTGCGGCCGCGCTGAATTCATAGGCGCGCAGCACTTCATCGATCTGCGCCTGATCCATATAGCTCCGCAACACAGAACATAACCGGCGGATCAGTTTTTCCTCCGGGTTTTCTATTTCTATGGTGTCGGCCAGTTCCAGCATGGTGAAGTCAGTTCAATTCGTTGTCGCTTTCGCCGACCTGATGCAACATTTCGATATTGT
>JAJRWJ010000394.1 GCA_024276805.1 Gammaproteobacteria bacterium | reverse complement strand
GAATTGTTACCGTGAAGCAGACCCTGCAGTTCCAGCCTCACCGGGAGATGTTCTGCCATTCCTTGATTCCTTCTCCTCAGGTGCTGAGAAGATTGAGTCGAAAGAGGGCGCCGATACAGCCGGCACATCCTTGAGCCAAATTAGTTCCGATCATTCAAGACGGGAACGGACTATAAAACAGTCGATCGCTAAATTGCTGCTAGTCCTGTCAAGACTGCCGACCATAACCGCCACCGCCTGGCGTTTCGATGAGAATGCTGTCACCCGCTCGCACTTCCAACTGAGCACAGCCTGCCAGACGCTGTTTGTCACCATTGCCACGCAATACCGTATTGCTTCCACAGGCGCCGGGTGCCCCCCCATGCAGGCCAAAGGGTGGGATTTTCCGATGGCTGGACAGGATGCTGATGGTCATCGCCTGCAGAAACCGGATGCGCCGCAGTACGCCATTGCCACCCCGCTGCAGACCCTGGCCGCCGCTACCGGTGCGAATGGAAAACTCTTCGAGCAGTACCGGAAAACGCCATTCCAGCACTTCGGGATCAGTCATCCGGGAATTGGTCATGTGCGACTGCACGGCATCGCAACCGGAATAATCCACTCCGGCGCCGGTACCGCCACAGATGGTCTCGTAGTATTGATAGTCCCGATTGCCAAAGCTGAAGTTGTTCATGGTGCCCTGGGAACCGGCCAGCACTCCCAGCGCGCCATACAGTGCATCGACGATATGCTGGGAGGTTTCGACATTGCCGGCGACCACTGCCGCCGGACAGTGGGGATCGAGCAGCGAGCCTTCCGGGATGATGATTTCCAGCGGCTCCAGGCAGCCGGCATTGAGAGGGATGTCGTCATCCACCAGGGTACGGATCACGTACAGTACCGCTGCCCGGCACACTGCCGCCGGCGCGTTGAAATTACTGTGCAGCTGCCTGCTGGAACCGCTGAAATCGATTCTGGCCGTACCTTTGCACCGCTCGACGGTCACTGTCACCACGATTTCGGCGTCGTCATCCAGGCGCTGCACGAAACGGCCGCCGGAAAAGGAACGCAGAGCCCTGCCGACCACCGCTGCGGCATTGTCCTGAACATGCCCCATGTAGGCCTGCACGGTGGGCAGGGAATAGTGATCCACCATGTTCCGCAGTTCCTGCAGGCCTTTTTCATTGGCCGCGATCTGCGCCTGCAAATCGGCGATATTCTGTTCCGGATTGCGCGCCGGCCAGGGCCCGGAAGCCAGCCAGCGACGAATCCGACGGTCCTGAAACCGGCCTGCCGCGACGATCTTCATGGCGCTGCACAGCAGCCCCTCCTGATCGATATGGGTGCTGCCGGCGGGCATGGAACCCGGGGTGACGCCACCGATATCGGCATGATGGCCGCGAGAAGCGACGATAAACAACAACTGCCCGGTGTTGCCAAAAACCGGCGTCACGACGGTAATATCGGGCAGATGCGTCCCGCCGTGATAGGGCGAATTGCCCAGAAACACGTCTCCCGGCTGCATGGCATCGCCTTGCCGGTGCAGAATGGCGCGCACTGCATCACCCATAGAGCCAAGATGCACCGGGATGTGCGGCGCATTGGCAATGAGCTGTCCCTGGTCATTGAAAATCGCGCAGGAAAAATCCAGCCGTTCCTTGATATTCACTGAACTGGCGGTGTTCTGCAGTACAAAACCCATTTGTTCGGCGATAGACATGAACAGCTTGTTGAAGATTTCCAGCATCACCGGATCGACGCTGGCGCCTATCGCCAACTGCCGGGGCAGTGGCGTCGTGCGGGTCAGCAGCAAATCGCCACAGCGGGTTATTTCTCCCTGCCAGCCAGACTCGACGACGGTCGTCGAGGTCGCTTCGACAATGACTGCCGGACCATCCAGGACCGTTCCCGCCGGCAGCTGGCTGCGCCGATACACCGGCGCCTCATGAAAACGATCAGCGCTGAACAGACGCGTATGCATGACCGGCAGCAGTTCTCCTCTGGCCTCACTCCAGTCGTACTGCTCTTCGATACGGCCATCGCTGCCGACAATTTCCACCGATGCCGTTTCCAGGATCAGTTCCCTGTCGACATGGTGGAAGCCGAAGCGGCGCCGGTACTGCTGCTGAAAGGCACTGTGCATCAGCTGTTTGTCGGCAAAAGGAACCTGCAACGACGTGTCGGTACCCCGGTAGCGAATATGCATCCGGGCAATGGCCTGCATGCGCCCGGCCGCAATACCTTGAGCCAGCATGGCCTGCCGTCCCTGTTGCTCCAGATCCAGAACGATGCCCTGCAGTTCGCCATCACTCACTGCCTGCCATGGTTGTTCCAGGGCCCGGTCGCGGAGCAGCCGGAGATCAGCCAGGCCCATGCCATAGGCGGACAGTACGCCGGCCAAGGGGTGCAGAAGCACTCTGGTCATGCCCAGCCTGTCGGCCACCTTGCAGGCATGCTGGCCACCGGCTGCGCCATAGCAGCACAGCGTATAACCGGCGATATCATAGCCCTGCTGCACGGAAATCTTCTTGATGGCGGCGGCCATGTTTTCCACGGCTATATCCAGAAAACCTTCCGCCACCTGATGAGCCGTCCTGGCGACGCCTGTACAGCGCTGCATTTCTTCCGCCAGTTGTGAAAACAACCGGGCAACCCGCTGTTCATCCAGAGGCAGATTGCCGTCGGGACCAAATATGCTCGGGAACAACGGCAATTTCCCCAGCATCACATTGGCGTCGGTCACGGTCAGCGGGCCACCGCGCCGATAACAGGCAGGGCCGGGATTGGCGCCGGCCGAAGCGGGACCGACCCGGCAACGCAGACCATCGAAATGCAAAATGGAACCGCCGCCCGCGGCGATGGTGTGAATATGCATCATCGGCGCGCACATTCTGACCCCGGCCAGCTGGGTTTCAAAACGCCGCTCCAACTCACCGGCATAATGGGCGACATCGGTGGATATACCGCCCATGTCGAAAGCGATGATTTTCCCGAATCCGGCGCGTGCAGAGACCGCCACAGCACCCACGATGCCTCCGGCCGGGCCTGACAGGATGCTGTCCTTGCCCTGGAAGGCACTGGCATCGACCAATCCGCCATTGGACTGCATGAACATCAACCGGGTGCTGCTGTCCGGATTCGGCGACGCGTCCCGCAACCCCTCAGAGATCTGTGCGACATAGCGCTTCAGCAACGGGGAAAGATAGGCATCCACGACAGTAGTGTCACCGCGCCTGACGATTTTCATCAGCGGACTGACGCGGTGGGACACGGAAATCTGCGGGAAGCCGATTTCTGCGGCCAGTTCCGCCAGCTGGTTTTCATGCACTGGATAGCGCCAGGCATGCAGCAGCACGATGGCCAGGGCACGGATGCCGCTGTCATAGATGGCCTGCAAAGCCTTCCTGGCCTGCGGCAGGTCCAACGCCTGCAACACCCCGCCATGCGCATCGATACGCTCATCGATTTCCAGCACCTGCTGGTACAGCAGTTCCGGCAACTGTATATTCAGGGCGAAGATATCCGGGCGGTTCTGGTAACCAATCCGCAGACAATCCCGGAAGCCCCGGGTGATGGCCAATGCGGTCGGTTCGCCAGTCCTTTCCAGCAGGGCGTTGGTGCCAACTGTGGTACCCATTTTCACCACCCCGATCTGCCCGGCAAGCCCCTGGCGTTGTGCGGACTGGAGAATCTCTGTGATGCCCTGCAGTGCGGCATCCCGATAACGTTCCGGATGTTCCGACAGCAATTTGTGGGAAATCAGCCGCCCTTCGGGGCTGCGGGCGACAATATCGGTAAAGGTTCCGCCGCGGTCGATCCAGAATTGCCAGCGGTCAGTGGGTATGGGCATGCAGCATAAAGAAAATAAATGAAAATACAGCTCAAACCGCTGCCTGATAATTTGTCTTACAGGAATACAGTCAATTGATATCCTGCTCGATATCCTCTGGTAAATTGGGCCACTTACTGAAAGCAAACATCCAGATCGCCAGGATATTGACCACCGGCACCAGCAGCAACACGGTCAATTTGCCATCCAAGCCGGCCTTGAGCAGAATCCTGTAACCCAACCAGAGAATGAAGATGCCATAGGCAGGAACCAGAACG
>JAJRWJ010000393.1 GCA_024276805.1 Gammaproteobacteria bacterium | reverse complement strand
TCTCACCGCCGGCGACCCGAAAAAGTTCGGCAGGAAGAATGATCCGATGGTTGGCAGGAAAGTCGGGGGACAGATAGTCTTTGGCGGTGGTTTTGGCTTGTATGCTTATGATGAAGACCAAGGTATCAAACTGGTCGGCGGGTTGGGTGTCAGCGGAGATACATCGTGTAAAGACCACAATTTCGGCTGGCTTGTGCGCCATGAACTGGATTTGGATTATGTTCCAGCGGGTGTTGGTTCCGTTGGGGTGACTGGCGCCGATCCAACCAGGCTGGATAATATAATATATGATATGGGCGCCGCATCACAGGGAGGCACTGTCAGTCCCAGTGCGTGGGGTCATGTCGATTGCGGTCTGGGCGAAGCCGCAATATCACAAATATTGCCGGCAAGCCAATAGGGTTTATATCACAAATCATCTGACTGCCATGTCTGGGAGGGTTGTGTGCCGTGTTTAAACGATCTACTGGCATCCTGATTGCCAGCGGATGACCCGGCAACCCCTGTGCTGATGTCGGCAGATTCTCAAGCTGGGTTTTGCATGTATCAAATTTGGAGCAGTCGCTAGTCAAAGCAACTGGCGAATGAGTGCTCCAATGCCTTGCGTGGGCATTTGCCCAGGCCGTGCAAAAAAATTCACAGCCAGTCACCGAGCCCCTGTTGTTTTTCGTTAGTCAATCGATGCAATGCACTCTATACTCTTCAGTTTAAATTAAGCTTGTTCCATTACCATTGAGCGCACTTGAATTCTGGAGACTGAAATGAAAAAAACACTTGTTCTTTGTCTGGCAATCCTGTTCGCCTCCGGCTGTTCCATCGATCCCTACACCGGCGAAGAGAAGGTCAGCAATACCGGCAAGGGCGCCGGTATTGGGGCTGCGAGCGGCGCAGTGATTGGCGCGCTGGCCGGTGGCGGCAAGGGCGCGGCGATTGGTGCGGCCGCTGGAGCCACGCTTGGCGGTGGTATTGGCTATTATATGGACAGGCAGGAGGCGAAAATACGTGCCCAGTTGGAAGGAACCGGTGTCAGGGTGGTGCGGGAAGGCGACAATATCAGGCTGATCATGCCCGGCAATATCACCTTTGCGACGGATTCCTCCAATCTTTCCCCCAGCTTTTTCCCGGTCCTCGACTCGATTGCGCTGGTTTTGAAGGAATTCGACAAGACCAGCATCGATGTTGCCGGTTATACCGACTCGACAGGCAGCTTCGAATATAATCAGAAACTGTCCGAGAACCGCGCCAACAGTGTCACCAGTTATCTGATCAGTGCCGGTGTAAGCGCGGGACGCATCCAGACCAGGGGTTTTGGTGAGCGTTATCCCATCGCCTCGAACGACAGCGCCATGGGCCGCAGTCAGAACCGCAGGGTGGAAATCAGAATTCGTCCAAGGGGCTGAATCAGCAGTTGCACTGGCGTTATGGTCATCGATGATGCCGGCATTTGTAAGCGGGAGCCAGGATGTATCGATGGACATGTTGTTTGTCATGCGTTTTACCGGTCACCACAATAACTTGATCGCGGCAATTAGCAGCAGTACAGAAAAATAGCGTTTCAACCTGATAGTCGGCAGGGTTTGCGCAAGCTTCGCTCCAACCGGCGCCAGCAGCGAACTGGTGATAACTATACCGAAAAAAGCCGGCAGATACACATAGCCTGCGCTGCCGGCAGGCAAGCCTGTCTTGTTCCATCCCAGTAGCATATAGCTCAAGGTTCCCGCTATGGCGATAGGCAGGCCGCAGGTGCTGGCGATGGCCACAGCATTGCGAATCGGAAACCGGCACTTTGTCAGAAACGGCACCGTCAGAGTCCCGCCGCCGATGCCCAGTATCGCAGACACCATACCAATGACCGCTCCTGCCATTGCCAGCAACAGGGGGTCTCGTCGCAGATCCCTGGCGCCAGGCTGCAAATGCAGGGCCATCTGCAGGGCGGCGTAAATCAAAAAAATGGCAAACAGGGTTTTTAGCAGTTCGGCGGGTAAATATTCGGCAATCAATGTTCCCAGTACTGCTCCGGCAAATACTGTCGGCGCCAGCCAGGCGACGATATCCCACAACACGGCGCCGCGCCGGTGATGAGCCGATATGGAAGCCGTGGCGGTGACGATGATGGTGGCCAGCGAAGTGGCGACAGCCATGATCATGTTCCATTCGGCGGCAATCCCCTGTCTGTTGAACAGCCAGACGAAAAAAGGCACCAGCACCATGCCGCCGCCGATGCCGAACATGCCTGCGAGTATACCGGCAAATCCTCCAAACAATAAACACAGGCTGAAAGTTTCTAGCATTGCTTGTTCCTTTTATGGTATCGCCGCATTGTTGTGACGAACATCTGAAATATGTACCCTACACTGTAAATTCAGCATTTTGTTGTCTTGTTCCGTTGGTCTTGTTGGCTGAAGGGAAGGCATTGTCTAAAGTCTGATGCTGCTGTGCAGGCATTATATGGATAGGCAATCGTTCAGTATATTCTGCCATTTCCGCCATAACCAGGATTCATGGCGTCTGATGCATGAAAAAGCGGCCAAAGACTACTACGGCTGATCGGAATATCAATAAAAGTATGGCCAATTGCATGGCGCTACAACGCCTGACGCATGGCGGTTTATGGGGGGTGCCGGGCCAGAAAAATATTGCTTTTTGTTGCCCAGGGCCATTTTTCAGGTCCTCAATCGGTAAAACCCGGCTTGCCTGCTACTCCGTTTGCTCCAGTTGCGGTAACATGCAGTGCTTACTGAAGAACCGGCATGGTTGCTTATGAAAAAATATCTGGTTGGAGGGGCGGTGCGCGACCGACTGCTTGGTTTTCCGGTCACTGAGCGGGATTGGGTGGTTGTCGGGGAAACACCTGAAAGTATGATGGCAAAAAACTACAGACCGGTTGGCAAGGACTTCCCGGTATTTTTGCATCCCGAGACCCATGAGGAATATGCGCTGGCGCGCACCGAGCGCAAAACTGCCCCCGGCTATAAGGGGTTTGCCATACACGCGACGCCCGATGTCACGCTGGAAGAGGACCTGAAGCGCCGGGACCTGACTATCAATGCCATGGCGATCGCCGCTGATGGTCAATTGATCGACCCCTATGGTGGACGGCAAGATCTCGAGAACAGGCTGCTCAGGCATATTTCCCCGGCTTTCTGTGAAGATCCAGTGCGGGTGCTTCGCGTTGCCCGGTTTGCTGCGCGCTATGATCATCTGGGATTTGTCATCGCCGCTGAAACCCGGCAGCTGATCGGGCAAATGGTGGACAATGGAGAAGTCGATTATCTGGTTCCCGAGCGGGTCTGGGCGGAAACCGTCAAGGCCTTGTCAGAAAGAACGCCCACAGCATACTTTGAGGTATTGCGCAGTTGTCGCGCCCTGGCGGTGATATTTCCGGAACTCGATGTGCTGTTCGGCATACCGCAACCTGCCGCCTTCCATCCGGAGATCGATACCGGCCTGCATAGCCTGATGGTCCTGGAGCAGGCGGCAAAGCTGTCCGACAAGGCCGTGGTCAGATTTGCCGCATTGCTCCACGATCTCGGCAAAGCGGCGACACCCAAGGCGCAATGGCCGCATCACCATGGTCACGAACAGTTGGGGCTGCCGATTTTAGACGGTTTTTGCCAGCGCCTGCGTGTCCCCAGGCAATTACACAAACTGGCGCATCATGTCATGCGTTACCACAGTCACTGCCATCGAGCATTTGCATTGCGAGCGGCAACCATTGTCGATATGCTGACGGCGATGGGCATGTTCAAAGTGAATGCCGATCTGCATGATTTTCTGCTGGCCTGCACTGCCGATGCCAGGGGCCGGACCGGATTGGAAAACTCCGCCTATCCTCAGGCTGATTTTCTAAGCGCGGCTCAGCGGGCAGGCATGTCGGTCGATACTGCCGCTGTCATAGGTTTGAACTTGCGTGGTCCGGAAATAGGCAAGGCCATCCGGCAGTTGCGCATCGAGGCGATAAAATCCGTGCAATGCTCCTTCCAGGGCAGGCAAAAATAGCCTCTAGTGTTGTCAGCTTTGCCTTTATGCATACCGATCATTCCCAGACTCTGCGTAAGTATGCAGTTTGTGACGCTTCAGCGTCCGGTCATGAGTCCCCACGCTGAGTCTGGGATCTATGGTTTGTTTAATTTGAATCTATAAACATCCTTGTACCGGAACAGTTCCCGTCATTTATAGACGGGAACTAATTTGTTAGAGTCTATAAACACCCATTCATGGGATGTTTATAGAAATAAAACAGCCAATGCGATTTGCTGTTTTATGCATAATCAATGGCTTGGGGCCATTGATTATGCCGGCACATCCCTGTGCCGGAACAGTTCCCGTCATTATATAGACGGGAACTAATTAAGCATTGAACCAGGCTTGTCAGAGTACTTGCTCCTTTCCCGGTAATTCCCAATGCACACCCGAAGCAGCGTATCTTCCATAAAATAAATGATACTGGTGATTTTTCTGTCGATGCGCAATTGTTCAGTAGTGCTTTGAAGCCTTGTCGGAGTCATGCAGGGTTGAAATTCCGCCTTCAATAGAAGCTACGGAGGATGGCGACAGATGTGGCGTTGCAGCTGACCACAAGCATTAGAACATGGCAAAAAACTAAAATTACGGTTTGCCTGTTGTCACTTTAAGTTTTTGCATTAACGACATGAAAAGATGAGCTTTTTATTGTTTATGGCAGGGTCGTTTTTGGACTGCTAAAAAAGCAATGTAAGTCGTTGTCGGAAAAAGAAGATTTTTTTGTAAACAATCTTGACTAAGTCCTGTTTGAAAACTATAGTGCAGTGAAGTGGAGTAAAAATGATTAAATGTGGTGAATAGTGGGATTTTGATTCAGACATAGGGGGAGTTCTTGTTTCGAGGGATCAGCTCAATCAATCTGGACGTGAAAGGACGTCTCGCAATTCCAACCCGATACCGGCCGGAACTGCAGGAGATGTGCGATCGGCAGATGATTGTCACGCCGGCTGTGGATGAGAGGGGTTCCGGCCTGGACGGTTGTCTGTGGTTGTATCCGCTACCGGAATGGGAACTTCTGGAGAAAAAAATCAATTCCCTGCCCACGCTCAACAAGATGGTTGCAAAACTGCGCCGGTTTTTGATCGGATATGCCGCCGAATGTGAAATGGATGCACAGGGCCGGCTGTTGCTGCCGGAAAAACTCCGGCAATTCGCCAATCTGGAGAAACGCGTCGTGTTACTGGGGCAGTTGAACAAGTTTGAAATCTGGAATGAACAGATCCTGGCCGAAAGGGAGGCTGAATTTCGTGAAGGTGGCGACGACGAAGGCCTGGAAGAGCTGGAGAAGTTGACATTTTAGTCTGGAGACCGGGGTTGTGAAACATGTACCGGTAATGCTCGAGGAAGTCTTGCAGGCGCTGGCGATCAGGGAGGATGGTGTGTATCTGGATGGTACTTTTGGCCGGGGCGGACACAGCCGGGAAATATTGCACAGACTGGGAAGTGATGGACGTTTGCTGGCCCTCGACCGGGATGCCGATGCGGTCGATTCGGAAAATGCACGGAAAATGCGCGACGACTATCGTTTTCAGTTGCAACAGGGGTGTTTTTCCCGGATGCGGCAGATAATCGAAGCACAAGGTTTGCTGGGTAATGTTGATGGTATCTTGCTGGATCTGGGGGTTTCTTCCCCACAATTGGATGATCCACAACGGGGTTTCAGCTTTTTAAGGGATGGTCCCCTGGATATGCGTATGAATACCGGCCAAGGTATGTCCGCCGCTGAGTGGCTGGAGCAGGTCAGTGAGCAGGAATTGGTCAGAGTGTTGTTTGAATTCGGGGAAGAACGTTTTGCCAGGCGTATTGCTGCGGCAGTGGTCAAAGAAAGGGTGCAGGAGCCGCTGCGCACGACGCGGCAGCTGGCGCGGCTGATCGAAGCGGCAGTGCCGGTGCGGGAAAAGCACAAGCATCCAGCGACGCGCAGCTTTCAGGCCATCAGAATCCACATCAATCGTGAGCTGGAGGCACTGCAGGAAGCGTTGCAGCAGACACTGCAGGTATTGAAGCCCGGTGGCCGGCTGGTGGTGATCTCTTTTCATTCCCTGGAAGACCGTATCGTCAAACGCTTTATCCGGGACCAGTCCAGGGGCCCATATCATCCGGGCAGGTATCCCGTAGCCGACCGCCATCAGGATGAACGTAAGCTGCGCAGGATTGGCAAGGCAGTACGGGCAGGCGGCAGGGAGGTCGCGGAAAATCCGCGTGCACGCAGTGCGGTATTGCGTTGCGCCGAACGTATTTGAAGGAGGGAGTCTGGGTGCTGTCGAGGCTGATGTTGTTGTCGCTGCTGTTGCTGGGCTCGGCTCTTGGGGTGATTTACAGCAAATATCAGGCGCGGCTGCTGTTTGTGGAAATGCAGCAACTGGAAAAAGATCTGGATGATTATGAAGTGGAATGGGGACGACTGCAACTGGAGTTGACGACGCTGGCGGAACACAACCGGGTGGAGCGGCTGGCGCGCATGAAGCTGGGATTGATCATGCCGTTGCGGGAGCGGATTATTTATATAAAACCTTGATTGGCAGATGGTTGAATTTGACAGTAATGCGCATCAAAAAAAGACTGGCCAGTTTCCCGGCAGGAGGAAGCTGCTTGTCGGGATGATGTTCGCCGGCATGCTGGTGCTGGTGGCAAGGGCTGTCGATTTGCAGGTGCTGAATAAAGGGTTTTTACAGTATCAGGGTGATCTCAGGCATGTCGATGAGGTGATTGTGCCCGCCTATCGCGGCAGAATACTGGACCGGGATGGCGAACCATTGGCGATCAGTACGCCGGTGCAGTCGATTTGGGTGAATCCGCAGCAGTTTGCCAGTGACGATGGACGGCAACTGCAACAGCTGGCCAGCCTATTGAACATGCCGGAGAAAAAATTGCGCAGACGGGTCGGTTCAATCGGTGGCAGACGTTTTGTCTATCTGAAGAGGCGGGTCAGCCCCGCCGTGGCAGCCCGGGTCAAAGCCATGCAGTTTCCGGGTTTGTATTTCCAGCGGGAATTCAAACGTTTCTATCCTGCCGGTGAAGTGACCGGCCATTTGCTGGGCTTCACCAATATCGACGATGTCGGCCAGGAGGGATTGGAGCTGGCCTATGAGGAAAACCTCAAGGGCATTCCCGGTAGCAAGCGGGTGATCAGGGATGGCAAGAGAAGAATTATCGCCGATGTGGAAAATATCAAGCAGCCAGTGGCGGGCCGTGATTTGCGCTTGAGTATTGATCAGCGTTTGCAGTATCTGGCCTATCGGGAGTTGAAAGCCGCGTTCATCGAGCACCGGGCGCATGCGGCCGAGGCCATTGTGCTGGATGCCAGAACCGGTGAAATTCTGGCGGCGGTCAATCAGCCGTCGTTCAATCCCAATACCCGCAAGAATTTGCGCGGTAATCGCTACCGCAACAGGGTGGTGACGGACGTTTTTGAGCCAGGATCGACGATCAAACCCTTTGTCGTGGCTTGCGCGCTGGACAATGGCGCGGTCAGCCCGGATGTGGAAATTGAAACCCACGGTTGGATGCGTGTGGGCCGTAATGTGGTCAGGGATGTGCATAATTACGGGACGCTGGATTTGACCCATGTGTTGAAAAAATCCAGCAATGTCGCGGCCAGCAAGATTGCCCTGCGGATGACGCCAAAATCCTTCTGGAGTTGTTATGACCGACTGGGATTTGGCCAGTCGGCCGGCGTGGGCTTTCCCGGTGAAGCGAGCGGCAATCTTCTGGATTACCGGCAATGGCATCGCTTTGAGCAGGCCACGCTGTCCTTTGGCTATGGCTTGTCGTCATCGTTGTTGCAGCTGGCGCGCGCCTATACCGCGCTGGCCGATGATGGCGTGCTGCACTCGGTGAGTCTGCTGAAGCGCGGCGAGGATCCCGACGCCCGGCAGGTGATGTCCGGAAACACCGCCGTCAGGGTCCGAACCATGCTGGAGGAAGTATTGACCAGGGGGGGCACGGCCTATAGAGCCAGAGTCGACGGTTACCGGGTTGCCGGCAAGACCGGGACGGTGAAAAAGGCCAGTGCCGGCGGCTATTCCAGGGACAAATACCTGGCGGTATTCGTCGGGTTGGCGCCGGCCAGTGCGCCGCGTCTGGTGGTCGCCGTGCTGGTTGACGAGCCTGGCAACGGTGATTATTACGGAGGACTGGTTGCCGGGCCGGTGTTTGCCAGAATAATGGCCGGAGCGTTGCGGGTGCTGAAAATCACTCCGGATCAGGAGCAGACCATGCCCATGTTGTTGGTGAAGCGGGATGATTGACTCCGGACAAAGAACCATTGACCTGCGTGATTTACTGGCAGGGTTGGCACAGCTCAGTGTGGATGTTTCAATTTCCGGGCTGTCCCTGGACAGCAGGAAGGTCAGGCCGGGGTATGCCTTCATGGCGGTCGCCGGTACCCGACAGCATGGCATTCAGCATGTCAGGCAGGCGGTGCACAATGGCGCCGCTGCGATCATTTATGAACCGGGTGAGAATATCCGGCAATGGCTGGATCTGGCTGGAGGGACACCGGTGATAGCAGTGGAAAATCTGGCTCGACAGGTGGGGGTGATTGCTGCGCGATTTCATGGCGATCCATCTGCGTCTCTGCAGGTGATCGGCATTACCGGCACCAATGGCAAAACGAGTTGCAGCCAGTTTCTGGGGCAGATGCTGCCGGGCTGCGCAATCATCGGAACGCTGGGCTGGGGAGAATGGGGAAAGCTGCGGGAAACGTTGAATACCACACCGGATGCCCTGTCCATTCAGGAAATGCTGGCTGAATTCGTCAGGCTTGGCAAAACCGCGGTGGCCATGGAGGTTTCCTCCCATGGTCTGGATCAGGGCAGGACAGCGGGCATACGCCTGCAAGGCGCGATCTATACCAATATCAGCCGGGACCACCTGGATTATCACGGTTCCATGACGGCCTATGTGGAAACGAAATTGAAGCTGTTGAATACGCCGGGCCTGGAATTTGCCGTAATCAATCTGGACGATACGTTCAGCGGGCAGATACTCGCAGCGGCGCCGCTCGGCGTGCGGCTGTGGGGTTACAGTCTGCACGGCAATGTTCTGACCGATGCGGAAACCGTCAGTGTATCCGATATCAGACATATGCAGCGGGGCGTCGCCTTCAGGATTCACTGGCGTGGACAGCAGCAGGTCTTGAGCATGCCGCTGTTTGGTGATTTCAACGTGGAAAATGTCCTGGCGGTCCTGACCACATTGCTGGCTCTGGATGTCAGCCTGTCCGAAGCGGTGCAGGCCGTTCAGAAGCTGCAGCCGGTGCCGGGACGGATGCAGTGCCTCGAGGCGGCGCGGGAGGATGTGCTGGTGTTTGTCGATTATGCACATACTCCCGGCGCCCTGGAAAAGGTGCTACGCAGTCTGCGCAAGCATCCGAAGCATGCCTTATGGCTGGTTTTTGGCTGTGGCGGAAACCGGGATGCGGGCAAGCGGGCGTTGATGGGGAGCATCGCCGAGCGTTGGGCCGATCATGTCGTCGTGACCGATGACAACCCGCGCAATGAGGATGGCGAGAAAATTATCCGGGATATTCTGACTGGCTGTCAGAGCGACAGAATAGAGGTGATTCGTGATCGCAGAGCGGCGATCCGGTCCGTGATCGGGAATGCACAAAAGGACGACTGGATCGTTATTGCCGGAAAGGGCCATGAACAATTTCAGGAAATTGCCGGCCGGAGAATTCCATTCAGCGATTGTGCAGTGGCGGCCGAGGCGCTGCGAGCCAGAGAGGGGCGGCAATGATCATGCAACTCAGTGATATCAGCCGGGCCGTGCATGGCAGGCAGTTTGGCGGGGAGGCGGCCATCACGTCGGTCAGCATCGATAGCCGCACCTTGCAGCCGGGGGATTTGTATGTCGCCATCAAGGGGGAAAATTTTGATGGCAACGATTTTGTGCAACAGGCCGAACAAGCCGGCGCCGCGGCTCTGTTGGTACAACGCCAGGTGCAGACGAGACTGCCGACAATTGTCGTGGCGGATACCCGTCGGGCATTGGCTGATCTGGCCTCGGCCTGGCGCAGGGAATTGTCGCTGCCGCTGTGCGCCATTACCGGAAGCAATGGCAAAACGACCGTCAAGGAAATGCTGGCGGCGATTCTGGGTGGCAGGGACCAGGTGTTGTATACCCAGGGTAATTTGAACAATGACATCGGTGTGCCGCTGACGCTGTTGAGGCTGAATGCCGGTCACACCTGTGCGGTAATTGAAATGGGCGCCAATCATGCCGGAGAAATCGGTTTTTTGTGCCGCTGCGCACAACCTGATGTGGCGTTGATCACCAATGCCGGAGCCGCTCATATCGAAGGGTTTGGCAGTATCGAAGGTGTTGCCAGGGCGAAAGGGGAAATTATCGGCGAATTGGCCACAGACGGCATCGCGGTGCTGAATGCCGATGACCGGTTTTTTCCCTATTGGCGGCAGCTTGCCGGCAACCGGAGAGTGGTTTCCTTTGCCCTGGACAGTGCCGCCGATGTGACCGCCTCGGACCTCGCGACAGATATCAGAAACGATTGTTTCGTCAGTGAATTCACCTTGCAGGCGGAACAGCGGTCTGTATCGGTGGCATTGCATCTGGCCGGCAGGCACAATGTCCTGAATGCACTGGCAGCCAGTGCTGCAGCGTTGGCCATGGGAATCGATCTGGAGCAGATCAGGCAGGGGCTGGAAGCGGTGCGACCGGTGACCGGTCGTCTGCAGTTGCTGCGGGGACGCTGCGGCTGTCTGGTCATCGATGATACCTATAACGCCAATCCGGTGTCACTGCGGGCGGCTCTGGAAGTGCTGCTCGGCTGTGGCCGTGAGCCGTGGCTGGTACTGGGTTCAGTCGGTGAGCTGGGCAAGGACAGCAGGGCTCTGCATGAACAAATGGGTGAGACGATCAAATCCATGCAGGTTGCGCGCTTGTTAGCCACTGGCCCCGACGCGGAACATACGGTCCGTGTGTTTGGCGAAGGGGCCCTGTTTTTTGCCTCGCAAAGCGATTTGATTGTCAGCCTGCAGCAACAACTGCGGGGGCATGAAGCCATCTTGATCAAGGGCTCGAGAGCCCGGCAGATGGAGCGGGTGGTGGCGGCACTGGTCGACGATTTCAGGAAGTGAGGCGATGTTACTATATTTGACAGATTATTTGATGACATTCGATGGCGGATTCCGGGTCTTTCAGTATCTGACCTTTCGCGCCATTCTGGGAGCACTGACCGCCTTGCTGATTTCTTTCATTGTCGGGCCGGGCATGATTCGCCGCTTGAGCCGCAACAATATCGGCCAGAATGTACGCGTCGACGGACCGGAATCCCACTATGAAAAAGCCGGCACGCCGACCATGGGCGGTAC
>JAJRWJ010000392.1 GCA_024276805.1 Gammaproteobacteria bacterium | reverse complement strand
TGGACCTTAGAACCTGTTCTTAACGCCGTTATTAATGCTTGACACTGTGCGTGGGTACAGGGTCTATCATTTAGCAGCGTTGCAATATAATCAGATCAATGATTGCCGTAAGGCTGACAATACCTGATTTTATAATAGCAATTCCATAAGCAAAAAAATTTTTCCAAATTGTGGGAGGTTTAAAATGCAAAAACCAACTTTAGCCGCTGTTCTGTTAACTGCTGTCACTATATTCTCAATACCACAGATGGTGCATGCTGATCCGGAGGAGAGCACGGTATTCCGGCGAAGCAATTTCAGCAACGAGTTCGGTATCAAGACAGCTGAAGGAATCAACGCCCGGGGCTCTGCCGAGGTGAAGTCAAAGGATTCCAGGCACCATGTGCAAATTCGCGTCAATGGCTTGCTGCCGGGCGCAACCTATGCCATCCTCAATCACTGGTTCGAGCCGATTTCTGACCGAGGTGTGCCAAGATCCGATGATGGCGTTCCATCATGTACCGGTCATTTTCAGTTTCTTGGTGAGCCTGTTCAAGCGGACAACAAAGGCCGTTTGAGAATGAAGGTCAAAGTCGACCAGCTGGCGCCGCATATCTGGGTGGCAAACTTTGAAAAATTCTTGGAAGTGACCGATGCTTTCGAACATGCACCCAACAGCGCTGATGCTTTTGTCGCTGGCGGCCTTCTTGTTCCTTTTGCAGATATTGTCGCTGCAGAAGACGAATTTGTCGACAACGGACGCCTTATCATGGAAGGGCCGGACTCGAATTGTGATCCCATGGTCAGATAATCAGGTAATCCTACAGCATAGAATCCTTTATTTGCATGAACAATTCGCCGTAATGGGCGGATTCTTCATATAATGCCTTTCTTTGCCAGCGGTGATTCACAGCATGGAAACTCCTCTTTGCCCGACCTGTGGCTGTTCACTGGTGCGCCTGGGCATCACCCGGGAAAAGCGCTCTCTTGTTATTACCAGGGCAAACGTTACTGGTTCTGCTGTACGGGTTGCCTGCAGCTTTTTGAAAACGATCCCGAAGCGTTGCTGCAGGAAACAGCCGGTCTGGTTGTCTGTCCGGTTTGTCTGGCGGAAAAACCCGTCGCTGCCACCGTGCAGCATGAATGCAATGGTGCTATGTATCATTTCTGTCGCTGTCCACATTGCCTGGTCGTTTTCAAGCGGGATCCGGACACTTTCATCAACCGTCTGGCGTGGCAAACAGACTATGCCGGGATCTTTGGAGATCTGGGTGAATGCTGCGCGAAAAATTGACGAATATTCCCACTAACCTGATCATGGGGTTTCTGGGGGTAGGCAAGACCACAGCCATTCTCGACTTGCTCCGGCACAAGCCAAAAAATGAG
Organism: Gammaproteobacteria bacterium; assembly: GCA_024276805.1. GTDB lineage: Bacteria > Pseudomonadota > Gammaproteobacteria > Methylococcales > Methylomonadaceae > JANEMG01. The sequence goes on along the minus strand of JAJRWJ010000392.1, from coordinate 2,820 downwards.
AATTGGGCCGTTCTGGTCAATGAATTTGGCAAGGTGGGGATCGATGGTGCGATCTTTGCAGCTTTCGGTGCAACGGTAAGGGAAGTCGCCGGTGGTTGTTTGTGCTGTGCAGTGGGGTTGCCCTTTCAGGCCAGTATCAACCGGTTGTTGAAGGAGACCAGGCCGGACCGGCTGCTGATCGAGCCAACTGGCCTGGGGCACCCGAAAAAGGTGCTGGAGATGCTGGGCAATGAACCATTCAAAAGGGTTTTGGATGTTCGGGCCAGCATTTGCCTGGTCGATCCCCAAAAATTGAAAGACCACCGCTACACGAGACACGAAAATTTTATCGATCAACTGGCTTTGTCAGATGTGCTGGTGGCCAATAAAATGGATTTGGCGGATTCCGATGCCATCGGACTGTTTCATCGCCGGGCTGCAAAAAGCAGTCCGGCAAAAGCGGTGGTTGCTGAAACCATACTGGGGCGACTGGATATCCACTGGCTGGACGTGACAAGGAACCCTCTGCGTCGTGCCATATTCCCCGATGCCCATCACTTCACTGAAATTCCAGGCAGTGAAAAACCGGACCGTCATCTCAGTACAACTGTAGATGGCTATCAGAGTTTCGGCTGCATTTTTCCTTCAGAGAACAGATTTGAATATGGGCAGTTGACTACTCTTTTGAGCAGTCTGGATGTGGAGCGCATCAAAGGTGTTTTATGTACAGATCGAGGCTGGTTCATATTCAACAGCAGCAATGGAATATTGACTGAAACAGCATGCCCACCGTCTGACAACAGCAGAATTGAATTCATTTCCAGACAAAATCACTTGTCGGATATCTCCCGTGCATTGCATCGATGCAAGTTGTAAAAGTGAGATAGAACAACGGCTCCACTTCCAGACGCATCCGTATCCCGCAAGTCTGGTTTTACAGCGTGGAAGTCAAAATCCCCAACAGGCCAGGAATCCGGTTAATGGGGATGAATAGGTGCTGCAAAAAAATCAAAAAACAGCCAGAACATCAGTGAGGAAACCAGCAGGGTCAGGATCATCGCCGGCGTACCTTTCTTGAACCAGAGACCGGGCGTAATGGCCAAGTCCGGGTTGCCGCTGTCTTTCGCCAGCCGTTCCGACAGAGTCACGATGAAGACATTGGCCGTGGAACCCACATGGCTGCCGTTGCCGCCCATACCGACACCTATCGCCAGGCTCCACCAAAGTGGTGTGACATTCATTCCCTGCGCTTCGAAGCCCAGAATGATTGGCACCATTGCGGCAGTAAACGGAATATTGTCGATCAATGCCGATAAAACGGCAGAAGCCCACATCAGCACCAGGCTTGCCATCAGCAAATCAGACGCGACAAAGGGTTGGATGAAGGAGCCGATATATTCCAGAAAATGGCTGTGCTCGACGCCGCCGACCAGGATAAACAGTGAAACGAAAAAAATCAGCAGAGTCATTTCCAGGGTGCCAAAGGATTCATCGAGGTCGATATGATGAACCAGAAACACCAGCAGTGTCAGGCCGGTTGCAGCTACCATCCAGGCTTCCCATGCCAGGGCATGATGGAAGATGAACAGCAGAACCATGAAGCCCAGCACCCATAATGACGTATACCAGGTTTTTGGGTCTTTTAGTTCCTGTCGCGTGGTGAAATTGGGGGATTCAGGAATAACGGACAGTTCTTTTCGGAACAGAAACTTCAACGCATAGAGAATGGTCAGCCAGGCGGCGAATACGATGCCGCCCATATGCAGAAAAAAAGCATCGAAATCGATATGCGCCGCCGAACCGATCATCAGATTCGGGGGGTCGCCGACCAGAGTCGCAACACCCCCGGTATCGGACAATAACGCCGCCGCCAGCAGATAAGGGATCGGGCTGACTTTCAATGCCTGGCAAATCAAAACAATCAATGGCCCGAAGATGACCACCGTGGTGACATTGTCCAGCAGCAGTGAGATCACGGTAACAGCGGTGCCCATCAGCATCATCAGCAGGAACAGCTTGCCCTGACTGTATTCTGCAATGTGATAGGCGAGTGCTTGGAAACCACCGGTGGGAATCATGATGCCAACGATGGTCATCATTGCCCCCAACAAAAACACCACGTTCCAGTCGATGGACTGCAACGCCTGCTCGGGACCATAGAAACCGAACCATTGGCCGGTAAAAATCATCAATCCAGCACCGAGCATGGCGAATTTAGTACGGTGAAAACCATGCACACCTTCGGTAAAGATGCCCAGAAAAGTCAAAACCAGGATAATGGCTGACACCAGCATCGGAGTGTTCCAGGTCAATTCGGCGGTCATGTAAAATTCTCTTTGGTCAAAGGGAAAAGGAGGCTGTCAGCCTCTTGGCTATGAACAATAAAATAGGCATTGTAGATCGCCTGCCAAGTATAACCGGCAGGTCTTTCACTGAAAATAATTCACGAGCAATGGTAACTTGGCTATAACTGTATTTCAAGCACTCGTTATGTTGATTGTCAGAGTCTATAAACTCCCATCCTTTGGCTGTTATATGCCGTATCAATGGCTGGTGACCATCGATACGGCCGGCACATCCCTGCACCGGATTAGTTTCCATCACTAATAGACGGGAACTGATTAGTTAGAGTCTATAAACACCCATCCAAGGGATGTTTATAGAAATAAAACAACAAATGCGATTTGCTGTTTTCTTCAAATAATCAATGGCTTGTGGCCATTGATTATGCCGGCACTTCCCTGTGCCGGATTAGTTCCCGTCATTTATAGACGGGAACTAATTCTACTTTGTCAGATTCTTCGCAAACTCGTCATGCCCGCAGGGAAGCGGGCATCCTGT
>JAJRWJ010000038.1 GCA_024276805.1 Gammaproteobacteria bacterium | reverse complement strand
GGACGGCATGTTTCAACCCATCCCTGGAGCCTGGATTCCGGCAGTCCATGCCGGAATGACAATCTTTGAAAAAAGAGATGATGTAATCTGACAAAGTAGAATTAAAGAAATGCAGAACACTGCCGATATCAGTAACAGGTAAATCTATCAGGAATTTGACATGGCTATCGAAAACATCAACAACCGTTTGCAGAACAATACGGTCACCAAACCACCGACCAGTAACAAGCAGTCCGGCAATGCCAGCATCGGCAAGCAATCCGACGCAGATTCAGTGGAAATCACCACTGTCGCCCAGGAATTGAAAAGTGCCCTGGCCTCGATGTCCTCGACTCCCATCATCAATACCGAACGCGTGGAAGCGGTCCGGACAGTACTGGCCAATGGCAACTATCGAATCGATGCGGAAAGCATTGCCGAAAAAATGATTCAAATGGAACGTTCCCTACCCGATGAAGGCAGCTGAATATGATGATTGAACAAACATTTCCGTTGGCCGAACAGTTGATGGAAAAGGGCCTGGAACTGAGCAGACAGTTGTTGCTTCTGCTCGAAGAAGAATCACGACTTTTACAGCAGGAGCGGCATGCAGCCTCGCTGAATCACCTTACCGAACAAAAAAAACAGCTGGTTTCGCAGCTGAATCAATTTTCCGCTCAGCTAGGGCAGATCCTGGCAAGTGAAAAACTGCACAGCGGCCGGGAAGGCATAGAAAAATATTTTGAGATCGCCCGCCAAAACGGCCTGCATACGGCAAAAGCTGTCGAGTGCTGGTCAGAATTCACGAACATTTCGGAACGCAGCAAGAGACTGAATGAACAAAATGGCGCCAGCATCGCCCTGTTGACCAGACATATACAGCGCTCCATGCAAATCCTGAAAGGCAAACCTCAAACGATCAACACCTATGGTCCGGATGGCACAACCGGCACGAGCCAGTATTCCCGGACTCTGGTTTCGGTATAAACCGCGGAGCATCAATACATACCTGTCACATACATCATCGCTGTATTGGACTGCCCCCGTATTTCACATGCCCGCTGCTTACATTTTCTACGTTCCATCCGTCATGCGCCGATGCGCATTGCAACAACGCGGGACTGCAAAACTGATATGGCATCCCGGCAGGAGCCGCAAAGCGATCATTATGCATTGATAATAAACGGTTAATTTATTTGACATGTTAAAAAATACTCCCAAAGTTACCCGGTTTGTAAAAAGTACCCCCTTGCATGTCTCCCGCTGTCTCTGTACATTTGTTTTTTACCGAAACGTTGTGGTGATAAAAATGACCTACCCATACAGTTACCCTTTTTCGCATTTTTTCGCCAAGCTTGGTATGCATTTAACCATTCGTGTTGATGTTTTTAAAGACGAAGAAGCCAATGTTTATGTAGCCACAAGCCGAGATGTTCCCGGCTTGGTTCTTGAGGCCGAATCTTTTTCACATTTAAGAAATGAGGTTGCAGAAGCAATCCCCAACCTGTTGTTTTGGGAAGATAATTCAAACCGCCCCCATGCTTCGGCTGAGGTTATCTACAAAGATCACATAGCATTTGCATGAATGGCTTTGAAAAACAGGTCAAAAAGATTCTTGCTGAAAATGGCTGGATATTTCTGAGACAAGCCAAGGGCTCTCATGAATATTGGGGAAAGCAAGGGAAAAAGCCAGTCACCGTTCCGCATAGCTGCAAGTCAAGACATACTGCCAATGCAATCATGAAAGAAGCGGGAATCAAATTTAAATTCTGAAGCAACCCCGTGCTGGTTTTATTGCATTTGAGTTTTTTACCACTCCCCTGCCATCGATGCAGGCAGCACTACAGCAAATTGCAATCAAATGACCGTCAAACAAAAATATCCCGCGCGGTGATGTGACACTTTCAGGAAACAATACCTAATATAAACAATCACGCCGACCTAATGTCAGGCAGTACGCGAGGTGGAAGGTGCGGTTTGCCGAAGAGAACAAACGCTCTACCCGTACTTTTTCCCGGTTGGTGTTGGATCTTTCCCGGCATATGAGCATTCAAGCAGTGGCGAGGCACATTGGAGTGTGTTGGGATCTGGCGAAGGAGATCCAGAAGGATCATCTGAACGGCTGCACCTCGCATGAATAGCGACCTGCAAGACATTGCCAGCTATACAAAGACAAGTTGTTGGCGTCCCCGGCAGGAATCGAACCTGCAACCTACGCCTTAGGAGGGCGTCGCGCTATCCTGTTGTGCCACGGGGACATGTTTTTATTGGGATCCCGGACCAATCAATGGCTGTCTTTCAGCAAGGCAACAGCCTATTTCGATTGGTAATTTTTTTATGGGCAATGACGCGAGATCATCAAGCGGGATTATAACAAGTTAAAAGCCGATTTTACAGCAGCCGGTTATTGTGCAGCGACAGAATGGGACTATCTTATTGTCATAAAATACAATTAATTTTGCTAAAAAATGAGTTTGAAGATCCGCCGAGGCTGCTTCCAGTATTATCCACAGTAATTTTATCAGTGGTTGTCATTCGATACATGGAAAATTCCAGATTGGAATCGATTGGCCCGAAAACCCATATTTCCCTTCAACATCCGTAGCAAACTACCCGGCGGCAAGGTGCTTGATGCGCCCCTTCCATGATATCTCCCGCGTCAAGTCGGTAGTGTAAAAACAACAAAATTCTGGTGACGACTGAATAGTTACAATTAAATTACAAATGTTTTCGGGAAAGCAGCTGTTTTGTGTGAGCATCTGGATGATTACAGTCAAAACAGCGGTTTCTTCAAATACTCATCAAAAAGCCAACCAGCCATTAACCATGAAAGTATTGTTTTGGCTTGCCAGTTTATAACTTCCGTTAAATTGTGAGTAACCGATATAGGTAAGACTCATCCTCAGATTGAGCAGTGATTGAAGATAAGAACTGGACTTACCGAAAGGAACATACACCAACTCAGTGATAAAATACTCACTGTCCGGCCGGCCACCGCTGAATTCCGAATAGAGTGCGGTATCTTTAGAACCGGTTGTTTTGTTGTATCCAAAAGTTATGCCATATGTTTGCACATAGGTATAAGCCATGTTGAATTTAAACGTCGATAAATAAGTATTGTCGGTTGAATTGACGCCCCCGGCTCTTTTGGTTGCCGCTAAATTCTGGTCTTCGTATAGATACGCCGTTTTGACTTCAAAGATGTGATGCATGGGATCACCCATATACTGATAGGTTGCATCGACAGAGACATCGGTAATATGGTCAGTGCCATTGCTTCTATCTCTTCCCGGGAAAATATCGGCAATAAAGCCGTTGTGACCCAACATGAAATAATGGCCCTGCCAGTCATATTGCAAAGCGATACGCCAATATGGAGCTGCACCATCGATCTGAGCTTCATCCGGATCAAAGGCGCCTAACGCCTTTTGAACACCTTTACCAAACGAGGCGTAGGCGCCAGCTTCCAGATACAATAAATCGTCAATCATGGTATAAGCCGTGCCGCCTCCGGTTTGCGAAGGTTCCAACCCGCCATCCAGCAACGCAGTGGCACCGGGAGCGGGAGCAACCGCACTGCCAGTGAAGGGAAATCCCCAGGCCGGTGTTGTATTCCACAAATCCTGTACGCTGGGCAAATTATTGATCGACGCGCCATAAGTGATGGCATTGTCGCCAACATTGAATTGATCGGCATAACGAATATCGGTATTGTCCAATGCCAGTGTATTACCATATCCATCGTATGTGAGCTGTATGAATGCGCCCAAATTTTCTACTATCCGTCCCGCATAAAACAAGGATGCCTGATCGAAAGTAAAGATGTTATTTTGATTGTACCCGGGCAGGACGGATCCCGCTGCCTGATCTTTCCGGGTGTGCGTAAAGGAACCCATGGCCATGGCGCTGACAGGAGGGAGTTTAGATTGGCCATTCGACATTGTATAGCCCCCCAGCTTAAACTCTCGCCCCATTGCTGTCAGATTAGGACCGAAGGATTGCGTATGACAAGCACTGCATGCCATTCCTGTCTGACGCGTGAAACTGGGCACTGCCCCAGCATCATCTGGGTATGAAAACATGACAATCGAAAGCGTCGTGGTCAATACGGCGATAAGCCCCCATTTTCCAGTCACTGGTTTTGTATGCAATTTCAAAGCTCCCATTATATTCAGATCAGCGGGTGGAAACTCTCCACGCATGTGTTCTCAGCACACAATTAACCAATGAGATCCAATCTCATGCTGAAAGTCTGCATCTTGGATGCCTGGCAAGCTCCAGATAGCAAAGCTACCCCTTTATTCTGTGAATTACAAGACCCGTGAACATCATTTGTTCAACAAGGTCGTGACCAGACACTTACTCAAACCAGATGATGCTGTTTTTAACTTGCCCTGGCACCTGGACTTGTGTCACTATTCGGTCAAGTACCCAGCCTTGGAGCGCAAAGCTCCACACCGGCTGATGATCGCAAAGCGAGGTTAGCGCGAGATGAATACAGAAGTCGATTTTGCCACCAGCATGATGCCTTTGATCTTCTATTTCGCAGCGATTCTTGCAATCACCGCCGTCATGCTGGGGGGCGCCTTTTTTCTGGGCCAGAGACACCACGCCAAAGCTGCCGACGAGCCCTTTGAATCAGGCATCGTCGCCACCTGTGACGTGCACCTGCGTTTTTCCGTGCCTTTTTATCGGTTGGCCATCTTTTTTGTTATTTTCGATATGGAAAGCATCTTCCTGTATGCCTGGTCGGTGGCATTGCAGGAAACCGGCTGGTCCGGTTTTATCGAAGCTCTGATCTTCATCAGTGTGTTGCTCGTTGCGTTGTTCTATCTGGCCGCAACGGGCGCACTGGATTGGCGCACCCGCAGGCAACGCGCTGCCGCAGCCATTCTACACGACAGGAAAACGCCATGAACTGGACCCTGACCCCCGCTGAAAACGATTCCGCTGCAAAACCAGGCGAGCAGACTTTCGAGCAGGCGCTGCGCCAGAATTTTCTGTTTGCCAGACTCGAAGCAATGATCGCCTGGGGACAAGCCAATTCGGTTTGGCCCTTTAACTTTGGCCTTTCCTGCTGCTATGTTGAAATGGCGACCACCTTCACCAGTCGCCATGATATTGCCCGTTTTGGATCCGAAGTGATACGCAGCTCACCCCGTCAGGCGGATCTGATCATTATTGCAGGAACCGTGTTTCGTAAAATGGCGCCGGTCGTCAAACGCCTCTATGACCAGCTTCTGGAGCCGCGCTGGGTCATCTCCATGGGTTCCTGCGCCAATTCCGGCGGCATGTATGATATCTATAGCGTGGTGCAGGGTGTAGACAAGTTTTTACCGGTCGATGTCTATGTGCCAGGCTGCCCTCCCCGCCCTGAAGCACTGCTCCAGGGTTTGATGCTGTTGCAGGATGCCATAAGTCAGGAAAGGCGGCCGTTAAGCTGGGTCGTGGGGGATCAATCTGTCATCAAGCCGACCACTCAGCCCAGTTTCCGTGATCTGCTCTCGGAAGACAGGATGCGCGCAAGGCAGTTGCGCGACCCGGATGAAATTTAGAACCATCAGAACTGCTGTGAGCCGTTGAGAGGAATCGTCATTGGACAGTATCGTCAACAAAACCGATATGCTTGCCGATACGCCTGCAATTGTCCGGGAACTGATCGAAAACCTGTCTGCCGTCGACCTTATCATGCAGTCGACCCACGATGGCATTATCACGCTCTGGATACTCCGGCGGAACCTGCATGACATCCTGCGCTATCTGAAATTGCAGTGCAGCGCCAATTATCCGATGCTGTTCGATCTGACCGCTGTCGACGAGCGGCAGCGCATGCACCGCCAGGGACTCCCCAACAGTGAATTTACCGTTGTCTATCATTTGCTTTCCTTTAGCCGAAATGAAGATATCCGCCTGAAAATAGCCCTGCATGAAAACGACCTGTCTGTACCAACGATCACGGACTTGTGGCCGTCCGCCAATTGGTATGAACGTGAAGTCTGGGATATGTTTGGCATCGTCTTTGAAGGCCACCCGCATCTCCGGCGCATCATCATGCCGCCAACCTGGCAGGGACATCCGCTGCGCAAGGATCATTATGCCCGGGCAACGGAAATGGAGCCCTTCAGCCTGTCCGATGCACAGCAGGAAATCGAACAGGATGCCCTGCGCTTCGTCCCTGAGGATTGGGGCATGCGACGACAAAGAGCGGACAGTGATTTTATGTTTCTCAACCTGGGGCCCAATCATCCCAGCGCCCATGGTGTTTTTCGCATCGCCCTGCAACTGGATGGAGAAGAGATCATCGATGCCCTGCCGGATATCGGTTATCACCATCGCGGCGCCGAAAAAATGGCCGAGCGACAGTCCTGGCACAGCTATATCCCCTACACGGACCGGGTTGAATATTTAGGTGGTTCAATGAACAACCTGCCCTATGTACTTGCCGTGGAAAAACTGGCCGGCATCGAAGTCCCGGAACGGGCACAGGTCATCCGGGTGATGATCTGCGAACTGTACCGTCTTGCCAGTCACCTGTTGTTTTACGGCACCTTTGCCCAGGACATAGGACAGATGTCGCCGGTTTTTTATACCTTTATAGATCGAGAAAAAGTTTTCGACATCATGGAAATGATCAGCGGCGCCCGCATGCATTCCAGTTATTTCCGTATTGGTGGCGTGGCGATGGATTTGCCACGCGGTTGGCATCGACCAATCAGGGAATTTATCGATTATTTGCCTGCCCGCCTGGATCATTATGACAAATTGGTGATGCGCAACAGTATCCTTAAACGCCGCACACAAGGTATAGGCGCCTACAGCACGGCCGAAGCCATCGATTGGAGCGTGACAGGACCCGGCCTGCGCGCCACTGGCCTGGCATGGGATTACCGCAAGGCCAGGCCCTATTCAGGCTACGAAAATTATGACTTCGATATTCCCACCGGGAATAACGGTGACTGCTATGATCGCTGCGCGGTACGGGTCGAAGAAATGCGGCAAAGTCTTCGCATTATCGGGCAATGTCTGAAAAACATGCCGGAAGGCCCTTACAAGGCCTGTCACCCGCTGACCACCCCGCCGCCCAAAGCACGCACGCTACATGATATAGAGACTCTGATCCAGCATTTTCTCAATGTC
>JAJRWJ010000391.1 GCA_024276805.1 Gammaproteobacteria bacterium | reverse complement strand
ACGCACAATGATACTCCACTTGCCTGCTGGCGACCAATGCCTGCTGACAGAGTCCCGACAGAAAAGCAATTTTGCAGTCCACGCAGCAGAAAAAATAAATTCAGAGTGGCGATTGACAACGTTTTCCATTTTCCGTATAGTGCGCGTTCTACTTCATGTTGTTCCTCTTGCCGAGGTGGTGAAATTGGTAGACACGCTAGCTTCAGGTGCTAGTGGGGGAAACCCCGTGGAGGTTCAAGTCCTCTCCTCGGCACCAAAGATCTTTGGCTCCAGATAGTTCCAACTACTCAGCATATCTCGATGAAATGCCTGAGTTCTATGTTATTCGTGGTCATTTTGACATCTATCGTCGACTCCCCGGATTAACAAACTATTCTCTATCGCCACGTCGATTTAACAAAACCATGCCCTCGGAACCAGGCTGAAACAGCCCTTCAACGCTCCGGCCAGTACCCTGCCCTGCAAACATTATTCACCCCAAAAACCTATCCCACACTTCTGAATTCATCCAATACCACTTGCACTTATGGGTTGAATCCCCCCCCCTTTATGATGATTCTGAATTCAGGATTATTATTCTCAAAATTTATTGGTCCGGCATATCATCGCCGAAAAAAGTGCCCGGCAAAAGACATAAATGAAAATGGCAGCAATCAAATCCGGCTTTCAAAGAAAACGAGGTTATGATTCACCATTTTTCAAGCAACACCCTTCTTTTATCATCCTCATTCAAAACCATAGCGCAGCTTTCCCAATCGATATCGGCGACACGATTGTATTTTTCATCAAAGGGGTGTTGTGGGTGAACGGCCTCGATGCGTTTTTTTGCCTGTTCAATTTCACCGTTGGCGACATCGATCCAGACATCTTCGAGCACGTCCGGGATCTGGCCGAAAAGACCGTGAATATCCTCCAGTCTCCTGGACAGCAGTTCATGCACACGGTCTTCAACTGAATCCTTGTAACGCATGTTGTAGACATAGACTTCATCGCGAATCTGTCCGATTCTCTGGATCCTGCCCTTGCGCTGCTCCAGGCGCGTGGGATTCCAGGGTTAATCGAGATTGATCAGAGTTCCCAGACGCTGCAGATTCAAGCCCTCACTGGCGGCATCGGCGCTTAACAACAGCCGGATCTCTCCATTACTGATTTTTGCTTTCAGCATTTCCCGGGGTGTGTTTTTGAACACACCGGCCAGCATGACACCTGAATTGCCGCCACCGGCATAGATGGCAATCGCTTCATCGGCCATAGCACGGGTCAGTTGTCCGGCAAGCCGCCAGATCGAATCGAAATATTGGGAAAAAACTTTGCGCTACGCCTGTTCGACGATCTGTTCCAGTTTTTCGGCGACGCTGTCATCCAGCCAGTCGGTGCTGCATAAATCGCAGACCCGGGCCGGAACGCCATGCACGACAACGACACCAAATCCCAGGCCGACGGTAAATGTGGTACTGCCAGGTTGTTGATGCCCGCCGTGGCGGATTAGGCAAATATTGCGAGAGGAATTCATGATAATCCACTGTCAAGAAACATCGAGATGAATTTTGTTGCTGGTATATTGATGCACCAATAGTTGAATCAAATCCTGGTAAGGTATGCCATTTTCCAGACTTTTCCGTTTCAATTCATATAGATCCCTCTCAGAAAGCGTGATGGATAGGGATTTTTTTTTCTCATGTTTCAAAAAATTCTGCAGCTCTTTCAAGCGTTCTTTAATATTGCCTTTGCTTTGCCACTCGTCATTTTCAACACTATTCAAAATATCTTGTTCATAAGCATCCAAGTCAGGATTTGTCATTTTTCACCACCTTGTTATAACGTTTATTCATTTTCCGGGAAGGAATAATCGTTTTTAAAAAACAGTTGTCTCATCTTCGACATAAGGGACAATATAAACGTAATCTTTAATGCTAATCAAAATAATCAGAACAGATTGATTCGGGTACTTATCCTGATTTGGATGCAGCAGATCATCCAGCACATTACCCATTTCTATCGCCAGCAATACATCTTCAAAACCCACGCCTCTTTCTGCTTTCAGCAAGGCGTTCTTTTCATGCGAAAAAAGGATGCGTTTGTTTTTAAATGCCATACATTGCAGGGTAGCTTACTTTAAAATGGCGCAAGCAAATTTTCTTTTGCTCATGTTTTTTTGACAGGATTAACAAGATTTTTCAGGATTGACAGGAATTCTTGTCAAAGGCTCATAAAGTTTTGTATCCAGTAAGCCCGGTCCATCAATAATTCAGTACATCCTGTAAATCCTGTCAATTTTTTCATCATTGGTTTTCTCACAGCCGGCCTTCATGATCGTTTACCAGCGCGCCTGCCAGCCTTTGCGCGGCATCAGTGTCCTTTTGCCAATGACTCAGGTGGGCAATATGCGCCAGACCGGCCAGATACAAAAACAAGGCAACTATCAATTTGTGCTTGTCCCAATAATCGGACACTTCCTCGAGCAGCCAGTTCAGGCCCGGGCGGGCATCAATGCGATTGTCCATGTACTGCAAATATACAGAAATCTGCAGTCATTCGCCAGCCGCAGTATAGCCGTGAAAAACACTTATATTTGGGGCATGGATGAACATGCACCGATTGTCTGTTGTCCGGGCTATAGTCAGTTTTGGTGCATGGGGAATCAAGTGGCTTGCTGATTTTGATCGCCGGTTGATTGGATTT
>JAJRWJ010000390.1 GCA_024276805.1 Gammaproteobacteria bacterium | reverse complement strand
CTGCTCGGAGTACGACGGCTTTGATTTTTCATTCAACCTGAACAATTACCTCTGCTCATGTGAGCAAAGCATGATAAACCCTTCAGCAGTCCAAGTCAAGCAGGATTTTCTGCAAACCTTTACAGACAATCAATCTTCGGTGCTCAATGCCTGTTTCAAGGCTTCCTCGACAACATCCGTGTCCACTTTGCTGGTCGATTCCTCGACGACACCCGCCTCCCTGGCGGCGCGTTTCTTTTTGCGCTGCTCGTGATAGGCCAGACCGGTTCCGGCGGGAATCAGACGGCCGACGATGACGTTTTCCTTCAATCCATACAGTCCATCGTGCAGCCCCCTGACCGCGGCATCGGTCAGCACCCGCGTGGTTTCCTGGAATGAGGCCGCCGATATAAAGGATTCCGTGGCCAATGACGCCTTGGTGATACCCAGTAACAGCGGTTCAAAAGTCGCCGGCACTTTCCCTTCCTTTTCCACCCGGTCATTTTCCTCCCTGAGTGCCGCCCTCTCGACCTGCTCGCCTTTCAGATACTTGCTGTCGCCACCGGAGGTGATTTCGACCTTCCTGAGCATCTGGCGAATGATCGCCTCGATATGCTTGTCATTGATTTTCACCCCCTGCAGTCGATACACATCCTGTATCTCCTTTACCAGATAGGCGGCTAGATCCTCGACGCCACGCAAGCGCAATATATCGTGCGGGGTCAATTCACCTTCGGCAATGGTCTCACCTTTTTCGACAAACTCCCCTTCGAATACGGTAATGTGCCGCCATTTCGGAATCAGTGTTTCAAACTGCTCGCCAGTCGAATCGGTAATGATCACTCGCTGCTTGCCCTTGGTTTCCTTGCCAAAGGCAATCGTACCGGTGGCTTCGGCCAGAATCGCCGGATCCTTGGTTTTACGCGCCTCGAAGAGATCGGCAACGCGCGGCAGGCCACCAGTGATATCACGGGTCTTGCTGGATTCCTGGGGAATTCTTGCCAGGACATCACCAACCCTGACTTCGTCGCCTTCCTTGGAGCCCGCAATGGCGCCTGCTGGCAAGTAGTACTGCGCCGGAATCTCGGTTCCCGGCAGATACACATCGTCGCCCTGATCATCCACCAGTTTGACCATCGGCCGCAATTCCTTGCCGGCCACGCCTCTCTGTTTCGGATCGATGATCTCCAGCGAACTCAGGCCGGTCACATCATCGGTCTTTTCCTGCACCGTCACACCATCGATAAAATCGATCAAGCGGATTCTGCCCTCGACCTCGGTTATTACCGGATGGGTGTGCGGATCCCAGTTGGCAACCACTTCCCCGGCGGCAACCTCGCTGCCATCCTTGACGCTCATGATCGCACCGTAGGGAACCTTGTATCTTTCTCTCTCCCGGCCATATTCATCGATCAAGCCAATCTCTCCGGATCTGGAAACGGCAACCAGGTTGCCTTCCCGATTGACCACCGTCTTCATGTTGGTCAGCTTGATGCTGCCCGCGGATTTGACCTGCACATTGCTGATCGCCGCCGATCTGGACGCCGCGCCACCAATATGGAAAGTACGCATGGTCAGCTGCGTGCCGGGCTCTCCGATCGACTGCGCGGCAATCACTCCCACCGCCTCGCCAATATTGACCAGATGACCGCGCCCCAAATCCCTTCCATAGCATGCCGAACAAACGCCATGACGGTTTTCACAGGTAATGATGGAACGCACCTTGAGCTGGTCTATGCTGTTTTCCTCCAGCACCGAAACCCAGTGTTCATCCAGCATCGTCCCCTGCGGCACGATGATTTTTTCGCCGGCCTGATCCATCACATCGTTGAGCACCACCCGGCCAAGCACCCGCTCCGCCAATGGTTCGACGACATCTCCACCCTCGATCATCGGGGTCATGATCAGACCTTCCGTGGTTCCGCAGTCATCGCCATTGATCACCAGATCCTGGGCGACATCCACCAGCCTGCGGGTCAGATAGCCGGAGTTGGCCGTTTTCAAGGCAGTATCCGCCAGACCTTTTCGCGCGCCATGGGTGGAGATAAAATACTGCAGTACATCGAGACCTTCCCTGAAGTTGGCGGTAATCGGGGTTTCGATGATCGAACCATCCGGCTTGGCCATCAATCCACGCATGCCCGCCAGCTGACGAATCTGCGCGGCAGAGCCACGCGCACCGGATTCGGCCATCATGAAAATCGAGTTGAAGGATTTCTGCTTGACCCGATTGCCATGCACATCGACTACTTCCTCCTCGCCCAGGCCATCCATCATGACTTTCGCCACCTGCTCATTGGCATGTGACCATATGTCGATCACCTTGTTGTAGCGTTCGCCATCGGTGACCAGGCCGGAAGCATACTGATTCTGAATTTCCTTCACATCCGACTCGGCAGCCATGATGATATCCGCCTTGCGCTCCGGAATCTCCATGTCTTCAATACCAAACGACACTCCGGACCGGGTTGCGTACTTGAACCCCAGATACATCAACTGATCGGCCAGCACCACGGTATCCTTGATGCCCAAGCGGCGGTAGCAATAGTTGATCAGCCGGGAAATATTCTTTTTCGTCATATCGCAGTCGACGATTTCGTAAGGTATCCCGTCCGGGGTTATTTCCCAGATCAACGCACGGCCAACCGTGGTTTCCACCCGCCTGTCCGTCTCTTCGACAGCGCCATCGTCGTTGTGCAATTTTTCCGTAATGCGCACCTGGATTCTGCTCTGCAATTCCACGACCTTGCTTTCCAGCGCCTTATGAATTTCATTGATGCTGGAAAAACAGCTGCCCACGCCTACCGCATCGATTTTTTCCCGGCTGATATAATACAGGCCCAAAACAACATCCTGCGTAGGGTTTATAACCGGCTCGCCATTGGCCGGCGACAGAATATTGTTGGTGGCCATCATCAGGGAACGCGCCTCCAGCTGCGCCTCCAGCGACAGGGGCACATGCACGGCCATCTGGTCACCATCGAAATCGGCGTTGAATGCACTGCATACCAGAGGATGCAACTGAATTGCCTTGCCTTCGATCAAAATTGGTTCAAAAGCCTGAATTCCCAGTCGATGCAATGTCGGCGCCCGGTTCAACATGACCGGATGCTCGCGTATCACTTCCTCCAGAATATCCCAGACTTCGGCTGTCTCTCTTTCCACCATCTTCTTCGCCATCTTGATGGTG
>JAJRWJ010000389.1 GCA_024276805.1 Gammaproteobacteria bacterium | reverse complement strand
CAAAGTCTTCGCATTATCGGGCAATGTCTGAAAAACATGCCGGAAGGCCCTTACAAGGCCTGTCACCCGCTGACCACCCCGCCGCCCAAAGCACGCACGCTACATGATATAGAGACTCTGATCCAGCATTTTCTCAATGTCAGCTGGGGGCCAGTGATTCCCGCCGGCGAAGCCTCGGTCACTATCGAAGCGACCAAGGGGTTGAATGCCTACTTTCTGACCAGCGATGGTGGAACCATGTCCTATCGCACCCGTATTCGCACACCTTCTTTTGCACATTTACAAATGATTCCGCTGCTGTGCCGGGGGATGATGGTCGCCGATCTTGTCGCCATATTGGCCAGCATCGATTATGTCATGTCCGACGTGGACCGCTGAAATGAACTATTCATCCAGGATGAAGCATGATTCAATGAATAAAACAGCTTCAACTGTTTCCGAAGCGGCAATAGCTAAAGCTGTTGCACGCCTTCCGGATCTTTATTTGTCGCACTGCAGATTGACGGCCTTGCCATGAATCTAACAACAGATAAATCAACCTTTGCAGGTTTGACTGCACAGGAAATACAGCAGATCGAGGCAATCATCGATCATTACGAAGATAACAATGCCGTAGCAGTCGAGGCGTTGAACATCGTCCAGAAACAGCGCCACTGGATTTCCGACCAGTGCCTTTGCGCCGTGGCCGAGCTGCTGCAAATATCCAGGACGCACCTGGAAAGCGTCGCCACATTCGATAATCTGATTTACCGCCAGCCGGTGGGCAACACCGTGATTCATTACTGCAACAGCGTCACCTGCTGGATGCTGGGCAGCGACAGGGTATGTGAACATTTATGCCAGCGCCTGAATGTCCAGCCGGGGGAGGTTTCCGCCGATGGCGAATTCACCATCCTGCCCATCGTCTGTCTCGGGGCCTGTCATCATGCGCCGGTCGCTCTGGTTGGCGATGATTTGAAGCTCGCCTTGACGGAAGACAGCATTGACGAGATTCTCGGGGTGAAGCACCGTGGATAAACCGTTGAGCCAGAATATCCGCCCGGACCGCGACTTTACGACCCTGAAGGATTACCGCAGGACCGGGGGCTATCAGGGTATACGCAAGGCCCTGACGGAATTACGACCGAAACAGGTGCAACAGCTGGTCAAGGATGCCGGATTGCGCGGAAGAGGCGGTGCGGGATTCAGCACCGGACTGAAATGGAGCCTGGTTCCCATGGAAGATGACAGTGCAGCTGATATTCGGCAAACCCGTTATTTTCTGGCCAATGCCGATGAAATGGAACCCGGCGCCTTCAAGGACCGCTTGCTGCTGGAGCAGGATCCGCATCAGCTGATAGAAGGCATCATCATTGGCGCTTACGCCATTCAGGCCAATATCGCCTATATTTTCATGCGCGGGGAATACCGCCTGGCGGCAAAGCGGGTGGCGCATGCCCTGCAGGAAGCACGCGATCATAGCTATCTGGGTGAACATATCCTGGATACGGATTTCAATCTGGAAATATACCTGCATACCAGTGCCGGGCGCTATATATGCGGCGAAGAGACGGCGTTGCTCAATGCCCTGCAAGGCAGAAGGTCCATACCCCGCGCCAAACCTCCCTTTGCCGTGGTCAGTGGCCTTTGGGGAAGGCCTACCGTGGCCAACAATGTGGAAACCCTGTGCAACGTTCCGCATATTCTGCATTATGGCGTCGACTGGTATCACAGCCTGGGGCTTGGTGCCGATCAGGGCACCAAACTGTTCGGCGTCAGTGGCCGGGTCAAACATCCGGGCCTCTGGGAATTACCAATGGGTACCCCGATTCGGGAGATCATTGAAGAACATGCCGGCGGAATGCAGGACGGCTACCGTTTGCGGGGTTTTCTGCCGGGCGGCGCATCGACCGACTTTTTGCTGCCCGAACATCTCGATGTGCTCATGGATTACGATGCGGTCGCCAAGGCCGGCAGCCGCATGGGTACCGGCACCATCATCGTCCTGGATGACCAGACCTGTCCAGTACAAATGGTTCTCAATCTGGAAGAGTTTTTTGCCCAGGAGTCCTGCGGCTGGTGTACACCCTGTCGGGACGGCCTGCCCTGGACGGTGACATTACTGAAAGACATCGTTGCCGGACGTGGCCGCATGGAAGATCTTTATACCCTGGCCGGATTGACCCGGATGCTGGGGCCCGGGCATACCTTTTGCGCCCTGGCGCCGGGAGCAATGGAACCCCTGCAGAGCGCCCTGAAATTTTTTCGCGAGGACTTCGAACGCTATATCATCGGCAACAGCGCCACCAGGGAGCCTGCATAATGGCCCGTATCGAAATCGATGGTGAATTGCATACCGTCCAGGATGGCAACAATCTGTTGTCCACCTGCTTGTCTCTGGGACTGGATCTGCCCTATTTTTGCTGGCATCCCGCACTGGGATCGGCCGGCGCCTGCCGGCAATGTGCGATCCTTCAATACCGGGATGCGGATGACCAACAGGGCCACCTGGTCATGGCATGCATGACACCGGTACAGGACGGCATGCGCATTGCGCTGACTGCGCAACAGGCACGGCAATTCCGCCGGGACAATATCGAACTGCTGATGACCAACCATCCGCATTACTGCCCGGTATGCGAGGAAGGCGGTGAATGTCACCTGCAGGACATGACTCTCCTGACCGGACACACCATGCGCCGCTTCCGGGGTCAAAAAAGAACCCATGACAACCAGTATCTGGGGCCATTCATCAACCACGAAATGAACCGTTGTATCGCCTGCTACCGTTGTGTACGGTTCTATAACGACTATGCGGGCAGTGATGATCTACAGGTTTTCGGCATCCATAACAACGTTTATTTTGGCCGTTTCGAGGATGGCGCCCTGCAAAGCGAGTTCAGTGGCAATCTGGTCGAAGTCTGTCCGACCGGGGTCTTTACCGACAAAACCTTCAGCGCCCATTACGCACGCAAATGGGATTTACAGACAGCGCCCTCGGTCTGCGTGCATTGCAGCCTGGGATGCAACGTCGCACCCGGCGAACGTTATGGCGAACTGCGACGCATAGTGAACCGCTATCATGGCGAAGTGAACGGCTATCTTCTGTGTGACCGGGGGCGTTTTGGCTACGACTTCGTCAACAGCCCGAAACGCATCCGGAAGCTGCACATCGCCGGACAGGCATCTTGTTCTGTCACCATGGCGACAGACAAATTCCATACAATGTTACAGGCTGCTGATGGCGTCATTGGCATCGCCTCGCCGCGCGCTTCTCTGGAAGCCAACTTTGCCTTGCGTGCTCTGGTTGGTGAAGACAACTTTTTTCTCGGTCTGGATGACAGCGAACATACATTGCTGAACGCCATTCACGAAGTGATGCGTGACGGAGGCATTCACTCTCCCTCCCTGCAGGAAATCGAACAGGCCGACGCCATCCTGATTCTCGGCGAAGACGTCACCCACAGCGCGCCCAGAATGGCTCTTTCCCTGCGCCAGGCGGCACGCAATGCAGCATTTGCCTTGGCCAGCAAACTGCATATCCAGCCCTGGCAGGACGCAGCGGTGAGGGAATTGCGAAAACAAGCGCCAACACCGGTATTTATCGCCAGTATCTGCAGCACCCGTCTGGATGATATTGCCACGAACACCTGGCATGGCGGCCCTGAAGATCTTGCCCGCCTGGGATTCGCCATCGCCCATAACCTGAATGATGCGGCGCCCTTGCCCGCCGCTTTGAACGAAGATCAGCAAGCACTGGCGGCAAACATTGCCAGGGCACTGCGACAGGCCCAACGGCCACTGATCGTCTCGGGTACCAGTTGTTCCAGCCTGGCCGTCATTCAGGCAGCCTACAACATCGCCAGGGCATTGCCGGAGTCTGCTCCACAGTTGGCCTTCACCCTGCCAGAATGCAACAGCCTGGGCATGGCGATAATGGGCGGTAAACCATTGCAACAGGCTTTCGCGGCGATGAACCAGGGATTGGCCGATAGCGTGGTGATACTGGAGAACGACATCTACCGCCGGGCATCCACGCAACAGGTGGATGCGTTTCTGGAAACTGCCCGGCATGTCGTGGTCATCGACAGCCTGCAAAACAATACCACGGAAAAAGCCGCATTGTTGCTGGCAACCGCGACGTTTGCTGAATCCGAGGGCACCCTGGTCAATAACGAAGGCCGCGCACAACGTTATTTCCCGGTTTATCCCGTCACCGATCCAGTACGCGCCAGCTGGCAGTGGCTGCTCAGCGTCATGACAGACAGCCCCTGGGCGCATCATGACGATCTGACCAGCGCCTGCGCCGGGGCATTCCCGGAACTTGCCACGATCGTTGCCGCGGCGCCGGGTGCGGATTACACTGTCGAAGGCTGTAAAATCCCCAGGCAACCCCAGCGTTACAGCGGTCGGACCGCGATGCACGCCAACATCGCTGTCAGCGAACCCGGTCAGCCATCCGATCAGGAAACGCCGTTCACCTTTTCCATGGAAGGGACAACGGCGAAGGTTCCGCCGGCGGTACTACCGGTCATCTGGGCGCCAGGATGGGACTCCAATCAGGCCATCAACAAGTTCCAGGAAGAAACAGGCGGGTCTTTGCGTGCTGGAGACCCCGGGATCCGGTTGTTCGAAGCATCCGGTACGCAGTCATGGTTTAACGACATTCCGCCGGCATTCCAGGCGCAACCCGGTGTATGGAAAGTGATAATGCTGCCGCATATTTTCGGCAGCGAGGAATTGAGTCTGCAATCCCCCGCCATCGCGGAACGCTGCCCCGCTGTTTGTGCCTTATTGCATCCACTGGATGCCGAAACCCTGGCAATCAGCGACTGCGATACAGTGGCAATCCGTGATCCTTCGGGTACTCTCATCATGAACATGCCCATCAGAATCGAAAAAACCCTGCCTCCCGGGTTGCTTGGACTGGCAACAGGACGACCTGAGCTGCAGCCTCTGCAAAGCGGGATGCTGGTCTGTCTGCATAAATCGGATCCGCTGGCGACGGATGTTTCGGAGGAGCGCTCATGAAACCTGCCCTTGGGGATGCGACCGATATCATCGGTATTTTAGCTTCCGTGATCATTGTCGCGGCCATGCTGATCTGGGTGGAACGTCGTCTGTTGGCGCTCTGGCAGGACCGCCTGGGCCCCAACCGGGTTGGCCCCCTGGGGTTGATGCAGGTCATGGCGGACATGATCAAAATGTTCTTCAAGGAGGACTGGATACCACCCTTTGCAGACCGTTGGGTGTTTGTCCTGGCGCCCTGCATCGTGTTCATCACCATGCTGACCGGTTTTGCCGTCATTCCCTTTGCACCGGGCGTCGGCATCATCGATTTCAACTTTGGACTACTTTACTTCCTGGCACTGACCTCGTTATCGGTCTACAGCATCGTGCTGGCTGGCTACGCTTCCAATAACAAATATGCACTGCTCGGCGGGCTGCGCGGAGCGGCGCAAACGGTCAGTTATGAAGTGTTCATGGGTATCTCCATCATGGGCGTGGTGATGCTGTCGGGTAGTTTCAATTTACGGGAGATCGTGGAGGCGCAGCGCGACGGCTGGTTCATCGGGCCACAATTTTTGGGCTTTTTGATATTCCTGATTGCCGTGGTCGCCGAGAGTCGCCGGGCCCCGCTGGACCTGCCTGAAGCCGAACAGGAGCTGGTGGCGGGTTTTCATACAGAATATTCCGGCATGAAATTTGGCATGTTCTTCGTCGGTGAGTATCTCGGCATCACCCTCAGCTCAGCGATCATCGTCACACTTTTTTTCGGTGGCTGGCTGGGTCCCTGGCTGCCACCGCTGGTCTGGTTCTGTTTGAAAACGGCCATCGGCATCATTTTTTTCATTCTGTTGCGTGGCGCCTTGCCGCGTCCACGCTACGATCAGCTGATGACCTTCGGCTGGAAATTCCTGTTGCCGGCGGGATTGTTGAACCTGCTGGCTACCGGCGCCGTCGTGCTGGCCCTGCATGGCTGATGTTTCAGAACAGGAAGAGATCATGTTAAGTCAACTACGCTCATTATGGGAAGTTTTAAAACATACCTTCGTCAAAGCGGATACCATAGAATATCCTGAGCAGAGGCGGGAGCTGTTTCCCCGTTACCGGGGCCGTATCATTTTGACCCGCGACCCCGATGGGGAAGAACGTTGTGTCGCCTGTAATCTGTGTGCCGTCGTCTGTCCGCCGGACTGCATTGCCCTGCAGAAAACCGAGGACGAGAACGGACGCTGGTATCCTGAGTTTTTCCGCATCAATTTTTCCCGTTGCATTCTGTGCGGGCTATGTGAAGAGGCTTGTCCGACCCATGCCATTCAACTGACCCCGGATTTTGACATGGGTGAATATGACCGCCAGAACATGGTTTATGAAAAGCAGCATCTGCTGATCGATGGCACCGGCAAATATCATGACTACAACTTTTACCGCATTGCCGGCATGGCCATCGGCGGCAAAACCAAAGGCCAGGCGGAAAATGAAAAACCTCCAGTGGATGTAAAAACCTTGTTGCCCTGACAGAGAAGATCATGGTTCTAATATTGTTTTATCTCACGTCCGGCGTCGCCATTTTCGCAACGGTGATGATGATTACCCGGCTCAATGCCGTACATGGCCTGCTGTATCTGATTTTGTCCCTGCTGGCTACCGGGGTTGTCTTTTTTTTGCTGGGCGCCTATTTTGCCGCCGTGCTGGAAGTGATTATCTACGCTGGCGCCATCATGGTGCTGTTCGTTTTCGTCATCATGATGCTCAATCAAGGGTACAAGAGCATCGCCCAGGAACGCCTCTGGCTAGAGCCGGGAATCTGGATCGGCCCTTCCCTGCTGGCCATGATTTTGCTGGCTGAAATGCTGCTGGTCATCATGCTGGGTGATAATGCCGAAAGCGGCCATGTCGTGACCACCCGGCAAGTGGGAATCGCCCTGTACGGCCCCTACCTGCTGGCCGTGGAACTGGCCTCGATGCTGTTGCTGGCTGCCCTGGTCGGCGCTTATCATCTGGCCAAACCGGCGCCCGATACTGCTGACATCGGGGATAAAACATGACTGCCATTCCAATGGAACAGGGTCTGTTGCTGGCCGCCATTTTGTTCGTCCTGGGATTGACCGGGGTATTGGTGCGCCGCAACCTGATCATGATGCTGATGTCCCTGGAAATCATGCTCAACGCCACCGGTCTGGCTTTTATCGTGGCCGGGTCGCGCTGGGGACAAGCGGATGGACAGGTCATGTTCCTGCTCATCCTGACGCTTGCCGCCGCCGAAGTGGGTGTTGGCCTGGGACTGGTGCTGCAAATTTTCCGCCGCTTGCAGACACTGGATGCCGATTCGGTGGATGAAATGCAGGGATAGATGATGAATCCGTTAGAGCTTCTGGCCTGTATCCCCCTGCTGCCATTCCTTGGGTTTTTGATCCTGGGTTTGGCGGGCAACCGGTTTTCCAAAGTGGTCATCGCCTGGATCGGTATCGGCAGTGTTGGAATATCGGCAATCCTGGTCGCCTGGATCGGCTTCGAATTCCTCAATGGTTCTCTGCAGCCCTATCGTCTGGTTCTGGGTTCCTGGATGGAAATTGACGCCATGTCGGTGCCCTTCGGCTTCTATCTCGATGCATTGACGATGACCATGCTCTTTGTGGTGACCGGAGTGGGTTTTCTCATTCATGTCTATGCTGTTGGCTTCATGCACTCCGACCCCGGTTATGCACGCTTTTTCGCCTATCTGAATCTATTCGTCGCGGCCATGCTGGTGCTGGTGCTGGCAGACAATCTGGTCTTGCTTTACCTGGGTTGGGAGGGAGTCGGATTGTGCAGCTATCTGCTGATCGGCTTCTGGTATGCAGATCCAGGCAATGGTTATGCCGCACGCAAAGCCTTTGTCATGACCCGCATTGGTGACACGGCCATGGCAATAGGCCTGTTTTTACTGTTCAGTCAATTGCATACCTTTGATATACAATCCTTGATGCACCGGGCGGTGATGCAATGGCCAGCCGGTTCTTTGTTGCCTGTTACTGCCGCGGCATTACTGTTGGGCGGTGCATTGGGAAAATCCGCGCAATTGCCTCTGCAGACCTGGCTGCCCGACGCCATGGCCGGCCCAACGCCGGTCAGCGCATTGATTCATGCCGCGACGATGGTCACAGCAGGGGTTTATCTGATTGCCCGAACCCACGATTTATTCATGCTCGCGCCCACGGTGCAATTCGCAGTCGCACTGATCGGAACATGTACTTTACTGATCGCTGGTTGCTCGGCTCTGGCGCAGAGTGACATCAAGCGAATACTCGCCTACTCAACCATCAGCCAGATTGGTTACATGTTTCTCGCATTAGGCGTTGGCGCCTGGTCGTCGGCGATTTTTCATCTGCTCACCCATGCCTTCTTCAAGGCGTTATTGTTCCTGGCCGCAGGTGCGGTCATCTTCTGCTTCCATCAGGAACACAATATTTTTAAAATGGGTGGACTGCGCAAAGCCTTGCCCTTGACATTCTGGAGTTTTATGATCGGCGGCGCGGCACTGTCCGGATTGCCTTTCACTTCTGGCTTTTATAGCAAGCATCAAATATTGCAGGCAGCCTTTCAGGTCTCTCCGATGCTTTGGGCGGCTGGCTGTCTCGGCGCTCTGCTTACAGGCATCTACAGTTTCCGGCTGGTGTTTGTGGTATTTTTTGGCAGCCAGGTGCAAACCCTTGCCAGGAAACCAGGCTGGTGCATGAACACGGCATTACTCCTGTTGAGTATTCTGGCATTGTTTGGCGGTCTGCTGCAGGTTCCTCTGGATTCTGTATTTCCACTGCTTTCCAACCCGGACACAGTCAGTACAGCCGGTCTCGTTTCAGTCATCACCATTGTGGCGCCTATTCTCGGTCTGTTGATTGCCGTGCCGTTCTACCTGACCGGAACCTCTTACACGCAGGGTTTTGCAACTTACCGCTGGGTCAAACCAATGAAACAGTTTTTCTACAGCGGTTGGCGGTTCGATACGCTGTATGACCATTTATTGTTGCGTCCCTTCAAAACCATCAGCAAGCTGAACAAAAACGATGCCGTGGATGGTCTGTTTGTTGGTATTGCATGGCTCAGCCTGAGCTTGCACCGCCTGGCCAGCGCCACGCAAACAGGACGTGTGCGCTGGTATGCCGGCTCCCTGGCGGTAGGCGTCGCGGTTCTTCTCGCCATAGGGTTAGCACCATGATACTGTCATTTCTGATCGCCATTTTATTTCTCGGCGGTGTACTCGCCTGGTGTTCCGAATACTGGCATCCCGATGCTGCACGCTGGGTGGCAATACTCACTCTCATAATCGAGGCATTGCTTCTGCTCGGACAATATATCGATGCCGAGCCTGTTGTCATGGGGTCTCCGAACATGCCGCAAAACTGGCTTGCCGACTACTACCACACTTGGATTCCCCGTTTCGGTATCGCTTTTCATCTGGCTCTGGATGGGCTCAGTCTGCTATTGATCGCCTTGACCATCCTGCTCGGCTTCATGGCGGTCAGCAGTTCCTGGACGGAAATCGGCCAGCGGCAGGGGTTCTTTTACTTTAACCTGCTGATCTGTCTGGCTGGAATCGTTGGTGTTTTTTTGGCGGTCGATCTGTTTCTGTTGTTTTTTTTCTGGGAATTGATGCTCGTCCCAATGTATTTCCTGATCAGCATCTGGGGTCATGAAAACCGATCTTACGCAGCTGTTAAATTCTTCATTTTCACGCAAGTGAGCGGCCTTCTGATGCTCTTGGCGATCGTGGTTCTGGTGCTGATCAACCACCACCATACCGGTGTCTACAGCTTCGATTATTTTACCTTGTTGAATACCGAGCTCCCCCCTCGATTCGCATTTTGGCTGATGTTGGGATTTTTTATCGCATTCACCGTCAAGCTGCCGGCGGTGCCTTTTCATACCTGGCTGCCGGACGCGCATACCCAGGCCCCGACCGGAGGCAGCGTCATTCTGGCTGGCATCATGCTCAAAACAGGCGCCTACGGGTTACTGCGCTTCGTCATTCCGTTGTTTCCGGATGCGGCCATGCAATTTGCCCCCATCGCCATGACACTGGGCGCCATAAACGTAATTTATGCGGCAGCCATGGCTTTTGCACAATCCGATATGAAACGCCTGATTGCCTATACCAGTGTCAGTCACATGGGCTTTATTCTGCTGGGTGTGTTCTCCTGGAACATCATCGGCCTGCAGGGCGCAGTCATCACCATGCTGGCCCATGGCGTCAGCGCCGCCGCGTTATTCATGATAGCCGGGGCTTTGCAGGAACGCCTGCATACCAGGGAAATAGGCCGCATGGGTGGTCTCTGGGCCATACTGCCTCGCTTGTCCGCGTTGACCCTGTTGTTTGCCATAGCCTCGCTGGGATTACCCGGGCTGGGAAATTTTATTGGTGAATTCCTGGTATTACTCGGGGCTTTCAAGGTAAATGTCCTGCTCACATGCGTAGCAGCTCTGGGGCTTGTTCTGGCGCCGCTGTATGCACTGCTCGTCATCCAGAAAGCCTTGCATGGCCCTCTGCAAAACCAGGCGCCTTTGTTCGATGTCAATCGCCGCGAACTGACCTCATTGGGTTTGCTGACACTCGTCACGGTTTGGCTCGGTCTTCATCCTGGAGCAGTCCTGGACATCTCGGATCCGGTACTGCAGTGGGAAATGCAACTGTCTGCTGTGGCCCCATAATGAACGTTGACCAGCTTTTATCCCTTTCCCCCCTGTTACTGCTGGCCACTGCAGTGATAACGGTAATGCTCTGTATTGCCATGAAACGGAATTTCCTCTTCATCAGCAGCATGGCCACTGCTGGAATCATCCTGACCTTCCTGGCCTTGGCCATCGCCTGGCAAAAGGCGCCGGTCCAGGCAACTTTTCTGCTTCGGGTGGATCATTACGGCCTGTTCTTTATGGCTTTATTGCTGCTGGCCGGACTTGCCGTATTGGCGCTTTGCCATGATTATTTCAAGCATCGGGAAGGACAAAACGAAGAACTTCTGTTGTTATTACTCAGCGCACTTCTTGGTGCTTCCGTACTGGTCAGCAGCAGCCATTTTGCAACCTTTTTTATGGGCATTGAAATACTCAGCATCTCTCTGTTTGTCCTGATCAGCTATCCACTCAGGCAGGCGCGTCCTCTGGAGGCTGCGATCAAATATTTGCTCCTGTCGGGTGTATCATCCGCCTTCCTGCTGATGGGGATGGCATTGATTTATGCACAGTGTGGTGAACTTTATTTCAGCGGCATTGGCGACTATATTGCCCGGCAAACGGCGTTGAACGCCATGCTGGTGAGTGGCATTATCCTGATCGTGGCCGGGCTGGGATTTAAACTTTCCCTGGCGCCATTCCATTTATGGACGCCGGATGTCTATCAGGGCGCACCCGCACCGATCAGCGCATTTATCGCCACCGTTTCCAAAGGCGCTGTTTTCGTCCTTCTGCTGCGTTTTTTCATCAATACCGACAGCTTCAGCTATCCTCGCTTGTTGCATGTTTTCAGTATCATTGCCGTACTGTCCATACTGCTCGGTAATCTGCTGGCTTTGCTGCAGGATGATGTCAAACGTATTCTGGCTTATTCAGCCATCGCTCATATCGGTTACCTGCTGGTCGCGTTGATTGCTGCCGGCAGTATTGCACCAGCCTTGGCCGTGGAATCCGTCAGCTTTTACCTGGTGGCTTATTTCATAACCACGATCGGTGCTTTCGGAGTCGTTTCGGTACTTTCAACAGTACCAACAGAAGCAGACAACCTGTCAATCTACCGTGGATTGTATTGGCGACAACCCTGGCTAGCAGGGATATTTACCCTGATGCTGCTGTCGCTCGCCGGGATTCCCTTCACGGCAGGATTTATCGGTAAATTTTATATATTCACCAGCGCCGCCGAGGGCCGCTTGTGGGGATTGCTGGCCGCAGTTATTGCAGGAAGCGGCCTGGGCCTGTATTACTACCTGAGGATCATCGTGATTATGTCACTGAATACACCTGAACAGACAGTGCCGATCGCCTCCCCCGAACCCAGGGAGTCCAGCAATGCCTGGATTTCCACTACAACACTCGTCAGCTTGACCATGCTGCTGGTATGGCTCGGTATTTATCCTGAAATTTTAATCAATATCATTCAGTCTGTCTCCTATACGATGCAATGATATAGTACGGGTCATCCAGGTAACGAGACAATTCCATTCCACTATCCACGGGACCGACATTCAATGAATTTTAAAAACCTCGACAAAGGCCTGCCCTGGCTGCCCTTATCCTTGAAAATGCTGTTTACCGGCTACCTTCTGACTATTGGCCTGGGATTATTGATGGCTGGAGCGCTGATATTTGAAACGCATGGTATGGCCGATGGCAAACCTGGACTATCGATAGAGGACATTGTCTACAGTTATTACGGTGATCGCAATGGCTCGACCCTGGAAGCCATGCTCAATGGGTCAATGAAGAGTCATGCGCCACCCCAGGTGCGTATTGAAATCATCAAATGGGCGCGCGCCGGGGCGCCGGTCAAAGAATGGGATGCCAAGTTTAAAAACATCTTTGAGAGCCACTGCACTATTTGCCATCATGCGGGCACTTCCCTGCCGGATTTTACCGATCTGACAAACGTTCAGAAATTTGTCAACATCGATAAAGGCATACCCCTCGTCTCTCTGACCAAGCAATCACATGTCCATCTTTTTGGCATTTCCTTTATCTTCATGCTGATGGGCATGATTTTTGTCTTTGCGGTGGGTATTCCGGAATGGATCAAGGCAACCTTGGTAATGATTCCATTTGCTTTTCTGATTATCGACGTTTTATCATGGTGGCTCACCAAATTGAACCCTGAATTCGCCTGGCTTATCCTTATTGGCGGCTATGGTTATTCCCTGGCTTCCACGATCATGCTGTTCACCAGCCTATACCAGATGTGGATACTCCCCTGGAAATTGAACAAAGAACAGGGAGTATAAACTTCTGCAACCATATTGATGATCTCAACAGGAATATGCGCATTCAGCATCTATTCCATAACATCGAACCGAAAAACACGAATCATAATTAGTTCCCGTCTATAAATGACGGGAACTAATGCAGCACCTGTTTTTGTTACGACACTTAATGCCCTTTGCAGGTATATTTTATTTCGATTATTTACCAGGCCATTACACAATCATGGAAAACAGGTGCTGCACTAATCCGGCACAGGGATGTACCGGCATCATCAATGGCCACAAGCCATTGATTATGAATAAAACAGCAAATCGCATTTGCTGTTTTATTTCTATACACCTCCCATGGATGGGTGTTTATAGGCTTTAACTAATTAATTTTTAAAATGAAACCTGCTTCTACGCATATCAGAGCAGATCAATTACCTTATTGAAAACCAAGGAGAGCCGTTTTGCGAAAATTCGATCAAGTCAAAGATATCATTGAATATAGCCAGGAAATTCACAACAGACTGGGCAAATTTTATGATCAACTCAGTGATAAACATCAATCGAGTCGCATCAAAATGTTGATCGATTATTTGGGCCGGCATGAACGCAACCTTGCAGAATGCCTGAGTCAATATGAAAATGACACTGCGCAACAGATGATGGATACCTGGCTGGAGTTTACGCCGACTTCAAATATCGATGAAAAAATCAATTACCTGCCCTTGCATGCCGATATAACATTACGCCAGATAGTGGAAACTGCATTGGATGTGGATAATGCCATCGTGGAGCTATACAGAGATTTGAAAGAACATGTCGATTTACCAGAACTCAAGGAATTATTCGAGAACATGATCGAGATGGAAGACAATGAAAAAAAACGTCTGGTGCGTGATGCCATGTCACTGGATGATATGTGATTCCGTTATTTTTTG